>CAYVFH010000006.1:0-34744 GCA_964450985.1 uncultured Oscillospiraceae bacterium
GCTCCGGAGTAATCTCATCCTCCGGTATGCCTAATACTTTAGCCGCTGTGATTCGATGTACGTCTTCTCCTCTACGAAATCCGTTTATCATGGTTTCATCTCCGGAAAGATGTGCCAATATTCGTAATTCAATTTGGCTATAATCAGCCCCCATAAGTAGGTGCCCGTTTCCCGCCACAAAGGCTTTCCGGATTCTTCGTCCCAGCTCTTGCCGTATGGGGATGTTTTGTAAGTTTGGCTCTGTACAGCTGATTCTACCCGTGGCAGCAACAGTCTGTTGAAAATGCGCATGAATCTTCCCATCCTCATGGATGAGTGGTAACAGTCCGTCCACGTAAGTAGACTTGATTTTAGAAAAGGTTCGGTATTCAAGAATCAGAGGAATGATGGGATGCTTGTCCATCAAAGAATCCAGCACATCCGCCCCCGTACTATACCCTCTTGTGGTTTTCTTTCCGTGGGGGAGCCCCAATTTTTCGAAAAGCACTTGGCTTAATTGTTGTGGCGAGTTGATATTGAACTCTATACCCGCCAAGTTATGGATATTTTCCGTCATACCCTCCAGCTTATCTTCAATCTCTCCCCCCAGTTGTGTCAACACCTGAGCATCCACCGAAAAGCCTTCCCATTCCATGGAAGCCAATACGGGCACCAATGGCATTTCGATTTCATAGAATACTTCCGTCGCCTGCGCCTTTTCCACTTCCTTTTCCAACACACTTTTTAGTGCCATTACTTGACGACACCACAACAATCCATACTCCCTATATTTATCATGGACATCATCAAACAAATTCAGTTGGATTCCTTCTGCGAAATATTCTTCCAGTGTAGGAACCGTTTCTCCCAGAAAATCCAGTAATAATGTATTGATGTGATAATTCGATCGTGAGGGGTCTACCACATAAGCCGCAATGGCCGTATCAAAATCTATGACTCCAGGGGTCTCTCCCAATATACAGGTCAAGGAATACCAGTCGTTCTGAAGTTGGTGCCCCACCCATCCACAACGGCTTTCCTTCATCTTTTGGAAAAACCGTGAGATCATATCTTCCTGATGTACCACATAACACCCAATGTCTTGGGATAAGCAGAATATTCCTTGGGTTTTCGGAGTTTTCTTATGATTATGGTCTGAAAAAACCGTAATGGCCCACTGGCTTGAATTCTCCACTTTTTTCATAAAAGCATCCAAAGCTTCTGGTGAAATCAATGTGCATATATCCACTTCTTCTGCAGGACCACCCGGCGCCTTTTGAGCACTTGGGATATTTCCTTTTATTTTTTTCAGAAAACTATTAAATTCCAGTTTCTTATAACAGTCAACCAGCTTATCCAAATCCGGTTCTTCCAACGTGAACTCGGCCAAATCCATTTCCAATGGCACATTGGTATCAATGGTAGCCAATCTTTTGCTCATAAATGCCAGGGTTCTGTTTTCTTCCAGTTTCTTACGCAGGTTCTCTTTGGATACATCCTCCAGGTGCTCATACAGGTTCTCTATGGTTCCATACTCTAATATTAAGGCAGATGCTGTCTTTTCACCCACCCCCGGTACCCCGGGAATATTGTCGCTGGCATCTCCCATCAATCCTTTATAGTCAATAAATTGTTCCGGCGGGAAGCCATATTTGGCGATCATACCCTCCCGATCCAATTCCTCAAACTCGGAAATCCCCTTTTTCGTAATAATCACTCGAGTCAGTTCGGAAGCCAATTGCAGCTCATCTCGGTCTCCGGTAACAATTAATGGTTGGTAGCCCTCTGCTTCTCCTTTTTTTGCAAGAGTGCCGATAATGTCATCTGCTTCATATCCATCCAATTCCAATGTAGCAATATTCATAGCAGACAATACTTCTTTCAGCAAAGGGAGCTGTTGGGCCAATTCCATGGGCATTTTTTTCCGACCCGCTTTATAATCTTTGTATTCCTCATGGCGAAATGTGGGCGCCTTCCTGTCAAAAGCCACCGCCATGTGACTGGGTTCATGGTCCCGAATTAATTTTTCCAACATATTAATAAAACCGTACACCCCCTGGGTGTACAGTCCTTCTTTTGTAATCATAGGTCTTTGCAT
Organism: uncultured Oscillospiraceae bacterium; assembly: GCA_964450985.1. GTDB lineage: Bacteria > Bacillota > Clostridia > Peptostreptococcales > Anaerovoracaceae > JAAZGD01. Next base: position 2,078 of record CAYVFH010000006.1, read on the forward strand.
GGCATAATAAGCCCGGTTAATCAGGCTGTTGCCATCTATTATTGCAATGATTCGCTGATCCATAATTCTCCATCCTTACCCTCATAAAACAGTGTTTCCTCATCATATTGAACGAGAAAATGCCATACACCTTCCTCATCCCGGAAGCTGTTTTCTACTGTAAATTCCCTGGTGTCTTGTGATTTGAGAACATCTAAATAGTAATTTTCTTCCTCTGGTGTACCTTGGACTTCATCCCATTCTGCCCTCTCGTTTTCCATGCCGGCAATGGCTATCACATCCCCCGGGTCCTCTTCAAATCCTTCCACCGGAACACCCTCTGAATCCTTAACCATACCTTCCTCCCGATTTTGAGGCGCCCTAGTTTCTTCTTGGTATTTTTCTGGCTCCTCTTCCATGCTAAGTATGGTGCTGTCTTCCGGAGACCCGACGGGATTAAGCATATCTCCATTTTGCTGCAATCCGTAAATAGAAATTATCCCTACCACAAAAACGGCGGCTACCATGGACCATCTCTTCCATCCACTGGAAAACAAAGGTCTCACTGGTTTCTTGTCATTCTCCATGGTTTCGTTACGGTCTGATAGCACTTCTTCTCGAAGTGCTATTCGAAATCTAGGAAGGAACTCCTCTGGTACCTGTGGCTCTGGAAGCGCTGCCAGTTCCATTGATATCTTATTTAATTGGTCAAGATATAACTGGCACTCATGGCAAGAAGCAAGGTGAGTTCGAATATTTTCCAACTCCGCCTTGTCCAAAACTTCATCTTTATACAATGCCATTTGTTCCTGAATCTTCCTACACTCCATTATAACCCTTTTCCTCAGTATTCATCTATATTTTTAGTCCTATTTTTATTCATTACTCATTTAGACGAGCCAATCTTAATCCAGTTCCCCGCCGCCTACGTATATTTCCCTCAATTTCATTCTGGCTCTGGAAATTCTTGACTTCACCGTTCCCGGATTGATGTTCAAGATTTCCGCAATATCCTCATAGGAAAACCCCTGTATATCCCGCAATACGATGATTTCCTTCTGCTCCAGGGGAAGTTTTTCCAAGCAATGAAGGATGTATCCTGTCATTTCCTGATGAATGGCACGTTCCTCCGGTCCCATAGACTCATCCATAATTTCAAGGGTGTACTCATCTTCCCCATCCATCTTTACTAAACTCTCCGTGGTAATCCTGGACTTTTTCTTCCGCAACATATCACAGCAAGTGTTGGCCACAATCCGATAGACCCAGGTTTGAAAGGAACTTTCTCCTTTGAAGGTACCAAGGGAACGATAAATCTTTAAAAAACTTTCTTGAAGAGCATCCATGGCATCTTCTGGGTTGTTGAAATAGCGGTAGGCCATGCTGTACGCTTTTCCTTGGCACGATAAAATGAGAGCTTCAAAATCACTCTCACTGCCCATCCTGGCCTTTTCAATTAATACCGCTTCCTCTTTGGAAATAGCCATCCCTTTTATTATATCCTTGTATATGCTATACTTTACCCAATAATTTTAGCTCATTTGGTAATATATTTCAAGAGGACACCCCATGTATGATATGCACAACCACAGTAATCATAGCGACGACAGTAGCACGCCCATGTTGCTCATGGTACAATCGGCCATCCAGAAAGGATTACAAGGAATCGCCATAACCGATCATTATGATCCGGATTACCCCACACCCGAATTTAATTTTCTTCCGGATTTCAAAAATATCAGGATGAAATGGAATCTCTAGAAAGAAAATTTTCCAAGGATATCCAGGTGATTCGAGGTCTGGAAATCGGTATTCAACACGGAGATACTTTAAAAAAATGCAAGGATACGGCTTCTGCCTACCCTTATGACTTTCTCATAGGATCCTTTCATTGCGCATTGGGGAAAGATCTTTATGTGGATTATTTTGATCCACTTCCTTTGGAAGAGTCTTATCATCAATTCTATCAATACATGGCAAACTGCTTAATCCAATATGACGACTTCGATGTGTTGGGGCATCTGAATATAATCGACCGTTATGCCCCGGAAATTCCACCAGAAAACTTATTTTTGGACGAAATCCAGTCTATTCTTCGACTATTGAAGGAGCGGGGCCAGGGAATTGAGATAAATACCAGTAGCTTTCGATATAACCTGGGAGACACCACCACACCTACCCGGAAAATCTTAGAAACATACCGGTCAATAGGAGGAGAGATTCTCACCGTAGGGTCCGATGCCCATTCTCCTCGTCACGTAGGATATCGCTTGGATTGGGCAAAAGAATTTGCCAAATCCTGTGGATTTCGCTATTTGGCTCACTATAAAGACAGAAAGCCGATAATGGAGCCTATCGACTGACGACGGAACCCCAATCTATTTTAAGTCGCCCCCTCATTTGAAATCCGAAGCGGCCTTAAGTCCAAATGCAGGTTCTGCCATACGGGCCGCACGATTCACCGCCATAGCCATGACTTGGGCCGCCATAGCACCCAAGCCATCCGCATTTACCTCTTTTTCGCCTGTAGATAATACAAATATGGTATCCCCATCCGCAGAGGTATGAACGGGACGAATGGTTCTGGCATACCCGTTATGAGCCACGGAAGCCAGTTTATTGGCTTGATCTTTGGTGAGCTTCCCATTGGTTATAATGCAGCCCAAAGTGGTGTTTCCGCTAAAAACGTTTCGATTGCCAGATATTTCTTTCTCCATAAGACTTTCTGTGCAGTCTAACCGGGTCCCATCCTCTGTAAGAATGCCTGCAATAGGTGTTCCTGTTTCAACATCTACTACATCTCCCAAAGCATTTACCGCTACCAACGCAGCCAGTTGTACTTCCCCCATTTCCACGGCATAGATTCCCAAACCAGACTTCATCATCCGCTCCATTCCCAGATATTTGCCTACCGTGGCTCCGGCTCCGGCACCTACATTCCCTTCTGTTGGTTTGTTTGCCTCTGAAGCCACACAGGCCCGATATCCCATATCTCGATCCGGACGAATCTTGGGGTCTCCTACTACCAGGTCAAATAAAGAAGCACCGCACACAATGGGAACCACACCCACTCCCACATCAAATCCAATTCCCTTTTCTTCCAAATATTGCATGGCACCGTCACCCGCAGCAAGGCCGTATGCAGACCCCCCAGACAACATGACACAATGTATTTTTTGCACCATGTTGACAGGCTTTAGTAGCTCCGTTTCTCGGGAAGCAGGGCCTCCTCCTCTTACATCTACTCCGGCAACGGCGCCTTCTTCACATAAAATCGCCGTACAACCGGTAGCACCCTCCGGACTTTCCGCATGACCGATTCTTATTCCCTGAATGTGGGAAATTTGGATTTCTTTCATGATAAACCTCCTTTAGAAAAAGGGTGGGCTAAGCCCACCCTTTCTTATATATTCCTTCTTTATTAAATCGCCAACAATGCCGGAATGGCTTGAATCAAAGCAATGATAACTCCCACAACCGCTTCGCCACCTAACAAGCCGGAAGCGATAATCAAACCATTTCCACCTTCTTCAAATTTGGGTGCAAACTTCTGAACGATAAATCGAGCCGCACCTCCGATAAAGGCAGTTAAGGACAGATAAAATGGCAAGTATACGCCAAGACCCAATGTCATGACCGGGAAATTCAGAATGTAGAGAACACATCCCACCACCAACCCGATGACGAAGGATGTCACATGAGGAATGCCCCCTACCATGGCCGCAACGGCTCCCGCTTGAGGTGCTACGAACATTTCCGGATTACCAAATGCAGTGGGTCCATAAGCTGTTAGAATCACATAGAATACTCCAACCGCCACAAAGGCCCCCACCAATCCACCGATGACTTCGCCAATCCACTGTGCCTTGGGGTCCGATTTAAGAATATGACCGGCTTTGAAATCATTCATTACATCTCCCGCCAAACCACAAGCAATGGCAACAATTGCCGCCACGAAAAATGCTTCCGTTTCACCGATGCTGGATACTGCTTTCGCCGCTAAAAGAACAATGATACCAAAAACTTCCATAGGGTTAATACCGGATTGTCCCACCATCTGCGCCGACATAGAAGTTGCCAACCAAACTCCCAGAATAGTGATAATGCTGGCTACAACACCCATTCCGGTCAAAGTAGCAAATACCGCTGCTAATAAAACCATAACAATGGGCGCCCAACGCAAGCTGATAAATCCTTGCCCCAAAGCTTCCTTGCTGAACATAGGTCCAAAAATCTCTTTGGCTTTTGGAATAATGCCTTTCACAATGATTCCAATACCCGTTCCCACCATTAATCCGATTCCAAGGGATGATTTAATGGCTGCCGCTGTGGCTCCATCCCAAAGGCCGGCTTCCGTTCCGCCCACCAGAATGCCAAAATCACCAATAATGGCACCCAAGAACCAAACTCCTACGAAAATCGGGCCAACCACATAGCCAACGCCGATTAACATGGGAGACCACCAAATTCCTGCCATAGATCCGTATCCCATCATTTTCGCATTCAGCCAGGCCGCGGGGAAAGCAGCAAACCAATCCCGAATAACGGTAAAAATAGCGGCAAGACCCATGGAGGTAAATAGAATAATGGATTTTTTCCCTCCTTCATCTCCCACAATAAGAGTTTCTGCAGCAGCTTGACCCATGGGATATGGGAGTTCCTTGGTTACAACAAAATATTTACGTATGAGTGCTGTAAAAATCAATCCCAATAATACGCCGCCCAACACTACGATCATTAATTTTACCAGGTTTACATCAGCCTCCGGATTTAACATAAAAATACCCGGTAATGTGAACGCCAATCCGCCCGCTGTCATGGCCCCGGCCGACATAGCCGTATGGGTTACGTTGATTTCATTGATGTTTGTTTTCCCAAATAGTTTTAGGAAAAACATGGAAACCAAGGCCACGAAGATAATGGGCCACGGCAATGCTCCCAGTTTCAGAGCAACGTACATAGAGCTCATGGTCAAGACTACCGCACCAATAGAGCCGATAATCATACCCCTTACGGTGAGCTGCTCTTTAAAGGAAGTGGCATAGGTGACACTTCTTTTTTCATCAGACATCGCAATTCCTCCTTTACAAATTTAGTGTAATAAATTACTAACAGAATAGCACAATCAATCCAGAAAGGCCACCCTATCTTTCATATTCCACGACTCCGTCCAAAAGAGTCATATCCACTTTTATATCCAGAATCTGCTCTGGTGGCAAATCAAGTATGGATTGGCTTAAAACCACCAAATCTGCTAGTTTCCCCACCGTGATGGTTCCCTTCATATTTTCTTCAAAGCTGGCCCATGCCCCGTGATACGTATAAGCACGAATGGCCTCTTCCAAAGATATGCACTGGGTAGAATCCACCTTTTGTTCCGTAATACGGTCCACACGGTTCACACATGCATCCAATATTTCCATACTTCCCACCGGTCCGGAAGGAGCATCGCTGGCCAACCCCACTTTCACCCCATAATCTAGCATCGTGCGCAATGCCATGAAATACTGCATTCGTTCCCCATAGTATTTTTCATAGTTTCTACCGTTCCAAGCAATAAATCCCGGGTTACATGTGGGACATAATTCCAACCTAGCCATTCTCTTTACCAAATCTTCATCCACTATAGCGGTATGTTCGATTCGGTGCCGAAGGTGAGGCTTGGGGTTCTTTTCAAAAGCCTTTTCATACCCTTCTACCATAAATTCAACGGCCAAGTCTCCCACTGCATGGGCGGTGGCCTGATTTCCACATTCATTTAAATACTGAATATACTCTCTCACTTCTTCTCGAGTCCACCCTAAAATATAAGGCATCTCTGGATCATGACTATAGGGCGTTCTTGTCGCCGCAGACGGCCCTCCGGAACCACCGTCTATCATGAATTTAGACGACCCTATCCGAAAATATTCATCTCCCAGTCCGGTTTCCAATCCCAAAGAAATAAAATGTTGATTTTCTTCTAAAGAAAAGGGTTTTCCAAAAACACTATGAAGCATCATATATTCTCTGGGCTTAAATTTTCTTTCTCTACATAAACGTTGCATGATTTTATAAGAAGTCGGGCCAAATTCTCCCGCATCATGGACCGAAGTAATACCGTGAGACAAAAGTAGGTCGTTGGATTTCAATGCAGCAGCAATTTGCTGTTTTTCTGTATAATCTACCTTACTCCACAACAAAAAATGGGTATGATCCTTTACCATGCCTGTGAGACCACCCTTTTCTACCACTACCTCGTTATCCGGGTATTTTTTTGCATCCTCAACAGATTCCACCCCAATTTCTCTTAGTGCCAGGGAATTATATATGGAAATATGGCCACAAGTCCTCATGCATTGAACCGGATTGTCTGGAGCGGCTTGGTCCAATTCTTCCAAGGTGACATGTCTTTTTTCCCGAATAGAGTTTTGATCATAGCCCATCATAGATATCCACTCTCCCGGTCCTCGTTTCTTCACCGCTTTTCGAATCAGGTGAAGAATATCTTCGATGGACGGACAATTCTCATACGAAGTATCGATGATGGCAGCATCCTCTGTTCTTCCAAACAATCCGTTGAGTATGGGGTGATAATGACAATCAATAAACCCCGGGGTCACACTCCTGCCACCCAAATCTATGATTCGGGTTTGATCGTCGCAATAAAACAGCAAATCCTTGGTAGAACCTACAAAAATGATGCGGTTTTCTTTGATTCCCACCGCTTCTTCCACCGTGTCCATTTGGTTAACCGTAATAATGTTTCCGTTAACAAGCGCTATGTCGATATACGAATGATCCAATCCCATCTTTATGCCTCCTGCACCGGTGGAGCTTTTCTTTTTTCCAAGTATCGAACCAATTCCGTTAGCACCTGATTCACAGGAGTCTCCACTTGGTTACTTTCTCCTTCCAAACATACCGCCCCGTTGATTCGATCAATTTCTGTTTTCCGATGATTGAGAATATCCTGTAGCATAGAGGATTTGTTGGCCGAAGTTCCTTGACACACTTGCTTCACATGAGCAACGGGGTCATCATAACTCAATCGTATACCCTTCTCCTTTGCAACCGACACAGCCTCCTGCACCGCACTTTCCATAATGCTCAATAACTCTGGATGGTGGAGTAGCTCCCCATTGGTCAACGAAGTAATAGCTGTTAGCGGGTTGATTCCAACGTTTACTATCAGTTTATCCCAAATCAGACCTAATATGTTTCTACTGATTTCCGTTTCCATGCCCGCATTTTGAAATAGTTCATGTAATTCTCGAATACGGGGAGTCTCTTCCCCATTCACCTCTCCTATAATCGTCTTTCCAAATCCAGCATGACAAATTTCCCCCGGACCCTTCATATAGGCTCCATGGGCCGTGGTGCCGCCCAACACATGATCCACTCCGGCAATTTCTCCAATTTTTTCAATATTTCCCAGTCCATTTTGTAAGGTAAGAATCCTTGTGGCTGATCCAAATAAAGCGCGGCTTTCTATTACCGCCTTTTCTGTCATGGTGGATTTGACGAAAACAATAGCCAAGTCCACTGGACCTACTTCCTCCGGGTCCAAACTTGCTTTCACCCTTGGATAATGAAGCCTTTCACCTTTTTCCTCCATCCACAGACCTTTTTCGTTAATGGTATCCACATGTTCTTTCCAAACATCTAACAAATAGACTTGGTTGGATTTGATGGCGGATAATTTCCCACCATATAGGCATCCCATCGCTCCGGCACCAATGACTGCAATTTTCATGGAATTCACACCCCTCTTCACATGGTTAGTACAATTTATCCAGTTTTACGTCTTTATTAAAGGAATACTCCGGGGAAGGAAACTCGCCGGATAGTGCTTCCCGGTGAAAATCATTCAATGCATCTACCATGACTTTTCGTACTTGCGCATATTGTTTTACAAACTTGGGCTTGAATTCCCCATACATTCCCAATAAATCCTGGGTTACCAAAACCTGGCAATCCACATGAGGCCCGGCACCAATTCCCAGCACCGGAACACTTACCGCTTCCGAAACCGCCTTTCCTACCACACTGGGTACGCATTCCAGTACCATAGAAAAAACACCACATTCTTCCAATGTTTTAGCATCTTCAATCAACTTCTGGGCACTTTCTGGGGTACCTCCTTGAACTTTAAAGCCGCCTACCGCAGTAGCGGTCTGGGGAGTTAATCCAATGTGTCCCATTACCAATATTCCCGCGTTCACAATGGCTCTGATTCGACTGGCCATTTCCACACCGCCCTCTAGCTTCACACAATCACAGCCCGTTTCCTTTATGAGTCGGACCGCATTTTTTACCGCCTGTTCATCACTTTCATGATAAGAGCCAAAGGGCATATCCCCTACAATCCATGTATTCGGCGCACCCTTCACTACAGGCCTGATATGGTGAACCATATCATCCATGGTTACCGGAGTGGTACTGGCATATCCCAACATAATCATTCCCAAGGAATCGCCCACAAGAATGATCTCTACTTGGGAATCGTTAACGATGGATGCCATGGTGTAATCATATGCGGTAACGTAGCTGAACTTTCTTCCTTCCTCTTTGAATTTTTTAAAATCCATCACCGTCATTTTCTGTTTCTCGCTCATCGCTTCCCCCTCATTTCATTTGCTTTGCATTAAATTATATTGTAGGAATATCATGATAAAGCATAATCCTGACAAGGTCAGGATTATGTTTACTGTTCTGATAGGTTCTATTCTTCTTCCAATGATTGGTTGCAATTATGATATACCTTTTGCACATCATCATTTTCTTCCAACTCATCAATAATTCGTTTCAAGTTTTTCCTGTCACCCGGAGTTTCCGGGCAAGCCTCCATGCTAGGTAGGTATTCTACATCCGCCTCCACAAAAGCATATCCTTTTTCCTGTAAAGCGGCCGTCACCTGGCTGAAATCCTCAGGCGGTGTCAAGATTTCAAAGCTATCTTCGTAAACGATGAAATCCTCTGCTCCTGCTTCCAAAGCGGCTTCCATCAAGGCCTCTTCTTCCACATCTTCGGCTTTTTCAATGACGATGAGACCCTTTTGAGAAAACATGTAACTCACGCAACCGGGTGTTCCTAAATTTCCCCCAAATCGATCCAATATATGCTTTACCGCAGAGGTGGTACGATTCTTATTATCTGTTAACACCTCCACCATGATCGCTACGCCTCCTGGCCCGTATCCCTCAAATGAACCGGATTCGTAACTCTCGCCTGCCAATTCCCCCGTGCCTTTTTTAATGGCCCTTGAAATATTGTCATTGGGCATATTGATAGCCTTTGCCTTGTCTATGGCATGTTTTAACGAGATATTGTACTCCGGATCACCACCGCCCTTGGCCGCTACCGTAATGGCTCGAGCGTATTTGGTAAATAGTGCCGCTCGTTTCGAATCTTGTGCCGACTTACGGCCGGCAATTGTTCCGTGTCTACCCATTGGAGACACCTCCCCACTCATTTTTATGGAATATTTACATAAAATTATACTATTTTGGGCCCTTTTTTTCAAGGTTTTTATGGGCTGTTGCCATCATCAACTTAATACGATTCAATTGATTCACGTCGGAAGCCCCCGGATCATAGTCGATGGCCGCTACATTGGCATAGGGATTTCTTTTTCGAAGAGCCTTCATAACGCCCTTTCCACTAATGTGATTGGGCAAACAGGCGAATGGTTGCAAACACACCACATTTTCCACACCGGAATCAATTAAGTCTACCATTTCTCCTGTCAATAGCCATCCTTCTCCAAATTGGTTACCTAACCCAATAATTTCGGAAGCCTTTTCCGCAATTTCAGGAATATACATGGGTTCTTCAAAGCGCAAGCTATCTCTTAATGCCCTGCGAGCTGGCTTTCGAAACCACTCAACCACTCCGATGGCCATTTTGTTTCCTCTCATAACTTTATAAGCTCCGCTTAAATGCTGATAATTATACTCTTTCGAATACATACCGTATAAGAAGAAGTCCACCAAATCCAACACCACCGCTTCTCCGCCTTCTTGCTCAATGATTCCAACAATATCATTGTTGGCCGTGGGATGATACTTCACCAAAATCTCTCCCACCACACCCACTCGCGGCTTTTTAATATCCGCTAAAGGAAGCATGTCAAAATCTCTTACAATCTTCTTCAAAATACTTCGATACGAAATCAAACTTCCCGACTCCACGTTATCTTTGGCAACTTTCGCCCACTTTTCATATAGGGCATTGGCGGAACCCGGCACTTTTTCGTAGGGCCGGGTAGCATACAACACGCGCATAAAGGTATCGCCGTAAATACCGGCCATCAATACCTTTTTAATCAGACCATAGGACAGACGAAAACCAGAATTTGCCTCTAATCCTACGATATTAACACTGACCACGGGAATCTGTTCCATTTCCAGGTCTTTCAGTGCTTTTCGCAGCAAAGAAACATAATTGGAAGCTCGACATCCACCTCCCGTTTGAGACATAAACACCGCCGTGCGATTCAAGTCATACTCTCCAGATTTCAGGGCGGATATTATTTGCCCTAATGTAACGATAGTAGGATAGCAAGCATCATTGTTCACATAACGAAGCCCTTCCTCCACGGCATTTTTATTGACTGGGGGTAATAATACCGCATTGTATCCGCTAGTTCTCAAAGCGGCTTCCACAAAATCAAAATGAATGGGCGACATTTGTGGCATAAGCAACGTATAGTTTTCTTTCTTTTTCATGGAAGACGTGAATTCTTTACGATGATATCCACTATAGTTCATAGAAGGTAATATATTATTTTTTTCCCTTTCTTTCATGGCCGCTTTTAGTGAACGAATTCTAATTTTAGCAGCGCCTAAATTAGAGCCTTCGTCAATTTTCAGCACGGTATAAAGTTTATTGTTCTTTTCCAGTATTTCTTCTACTTGGTCTGTGGTTACTGCGTCCAGACCACAACCAAAGCTGTTGAGCTGAATCAATTCCAAGTTTTCTTGGGTTCCCGTATATTGGGCGGCTCGATACAATCGGGAATGGTACATCCATTGGTCTAATACCCGAAGGGGGCCGGGCAGTGTTCCCAAGGGAGCCACACCGTCTTCTGTTAATACCGCCATACCAAAGCTCACAATCAATCGATCCATACCATGATTGATTTCAGGGTCCAAATGATAAGGTCTTCCGGCCAATACAATCCCTTTTCGGTTGTTTTCCCGGATCCATCTTAATGTTTTCTCCGTTTGGATCTGAATGTCCCTTTTGTAATGGTCATCTTCCTTCCTGGCCTTATCAATGGCTACACGAATGGCTTCTCGAGAGAATCCCTTTTCCTTAAAAATCCCAAATAACTCCCTTTCCAAAAATTCATCCTGATCATACGGAAGAAATGGATGCAAAAACTCGACTCCATTCTCTTGGAAAAGATCCTCCATATTATTGCCAATGACTTCGGAATATGTAGCAACTACCGGGCAGTTGTAGTGATTATCCGAGGAAGTCTCCTCTTCCCGCTCATAATTGATACTGGGGTAGAAAATGGTGGGAACATCATTTGCTACCAACCACCGAATGTGGCCATGAACCAGCTTGGCAGGATAACATGCCGTATCCGAAGAGATGGTATCCATACCAGATTCGTAAATTCCTTTGTTGGAGTGGGGGGAAAGAACCACTCGATACCCCAATTCATGAAAAAAGGTAAACCAAAACGGATAGTTTTCATACATGTTCAAGACCCTTGGAATCCCCATTACTCCAATGGCATCTTCCATCTCTCGAGGTGTATATGAAAACAATCGACGATATTTGTAATCATACATGTTGGGAATATCCAGAGAATGGATTTCCTTTCCTTCGCCTCTCTCACATCGGTTCCCCGTAATGAACCGTTCTCCATCCCCAAATGAGTTGATCGTCAATAAGCAGTTGTTTTCACAGCGATTACACCTTGCATGAGAAGTTTTCACTTGGAATTCTTCAAGGGCTTCCGGTTTCAACAAACGGGATTCTCCATAGCCGGAATAGCTTTCTTTGGCCAACAAAGCAGCGCCATATGCTCCCATAATACCGGCAATATTCGGTCGAATCACCTCTCTTCCTACAATATGCTCTATGGCCCGTAAAACCGCATCATTCAAGAAGGTCCCCCCTTGAACCACGATTTTTTCCCCCGCTTCCTCCGGATTTCTCAACTTGATAACCTTATATAGTGCATTCTTAATCACACTATAGGATAATCCTGCAGAAATATCTCCAATGGTGGCTCCTTCCTTCTGGGACTGCTTCACCTTAGAATTCATAAATACGGTACAGCGAGTCCCCAAGTCTACCGGAGCTAGGGCGAACAAAGCCTCATTTGCGAAAGAAGGGGCATCCATATTCACACTTTTCGCGTAAGTTTCAATAAATGAACCGCACCCGGAACTACAAGCTTCATTCAGCATAATGCTATATATGGCACCATCACGTATGCGCATGCATTTCATATCTTGACCGCCAATGTCAAGAATGAACTCCACACCCGGAAGGAACTCTTCCGCTGCCTTGTAATGAGCCATGGTTTCAATTTCACCCAAATCGGCATGAAACGCCGTTTTAATCAATCCCTCTCCATATCCCGTCACACAGGATTGGGCTATATATGCCTCCTTCGGAAGCATCCCATACAGTTCTGACATCATTTCTATACAAGCTTCCAAGGGTTTTCCTTCATTGGAGCGGTAATACTGGTAGACCAGGTTCTTATGGTAATCCATCAAAACAGCCTTTGTGGTGGTAGATCCGGCATCAATACCCAAGAAGCAAGGCCCTGTAACTTGATGGATATCCAACAACTCCACCATATTACGATTATGTCTCCTGCGAAATACTTCATACTCCTCCCTGGAGTGAAATAGTGGTTTCAGGTATTTGGCTTCGTTAAGCTCAGTAGGATCCTTTTCCTTTAAGCGGGACATCAACAGTCTCGTAGAGACGGGATCATATTTATCCGATAGAAGCGCCGCCCCGATGGCCACGAAATATTGGGAGTTTTTCGGAAAAATCACCTGGCCTTCTTCCAACTCCAAAGTTTCAATAAAACGTTTCCTTAATTGTGGAAGAAAGGATAGAGGCCCGCCTAAAAAAGCCACATTTCCACGAATGACTCTTCCACAAGCCAACCCGGATATGGTTTGGTTCACAACCGCCTGAAAAATCGAAGCGGCCAAATCCTCCATGGAAGCTCCTTCATTAATGAGGGGTTGTATATCCGTTTTTGCAAAAACACCACATCGGGCGGCAATGGGATAAATGATGCTATATTTTTCAGCGGCTTTATCCAAGCCTTCGGCATCCGTATTCAATAAAACGGCCATTTGATCAATAAAAGCTCCTGTCCCGCCGGCGCAGGTTCCGTTCATCCGTTGCTCAATAGAAGGACGATAGAAGGTAATCTTTGCATCTTCTCCACCCAGTTCAATGGCAACATCTGTTTCCGGGATTAAGGTTTCCACGGCTTTGCTGGCAGAAATTACTTCCTGTTCAAAAGGAATTCCCATGATTTGTGACAAGGATAACCCGCCACTTCCTGTGATAACCACATGAACCTCTTCTTCACCACGATGTTGATAAAGGCCTTCTAATAAATCTGCCACCTTTGCAAACACATTGGACATATGTCGTTCATACACGGAATATACTATGTTTCCCTCTGGGTCCAATAACACCAGCTTTACCGTAGTAGACCCTACGTCGATACCTAATCTCATTGTTCTTTCGTCCTCACCCTTAGTTTGTATTTTTCTCATACCTTCTCTGATTCATCTTTCAAAGCCCAAAACACCAAATTATTATACCATAAATTCACGTCAGGTACAGTTTCAACATTCTATTTATCATAAAGCAACTGCTGGCCAAACTCACCACAATCCATCCCACATATTCTTTATCTCCCGGGTTAAAATGCATTCAGCGATTCGCCATTGAAATTCCGCATAAATCAGCATATAATTACTATTTGTGGGAATACCCGCACTATGATACTGAAAGGATTCTGTCATGGAGCAGCACGAAAAAAACAAAATGGGTATTATGCCAGTAGGTAGACTGACCGTCACCATGGCATGGCCCGCTATGTTATCTATGTTTATCCACTCCCTTTACAACGTAGTGGACAGTATTTTCGTGGCTACCGTTTCCGAATCTGCCTTAACCGCCATCACCCTGGTATTTCCCATCCAAATGCTGATTATTGCCTTAGCCGTTGGCACCGGTATTGGTGTGAACTCACTGATTGCCAGAAGACTGGGCGCTCATCGATATGATGAGGCAGACCAGGCAGCAAGTCATGGTTTACGTTTGGCGCTCCTTAACTGGCTTCTATTTGCCTTGTTTTCCCTGTTTTTTGCCGCACCCTACATCAAGGCTTATAGCGAAACACCTTTTATCATAGAACAGGGAACCTTGTATCTGCAGATTACCACCGGGTTTTCTATTTTCATTTTTCTTCAAATTAATACCGAGAAAGTCCTTCAAGCCACCGGAAATATGGTTTTCCCCATGCTTTGCAGCATGACTGGTGCCATTATCAACATCATTTTAGATGCCCTTCTTATCTTTGGCTTGGCAGGTTTTCCTGCCCTAGGAGTATTGGGAGCGGCCATCGCCACAGTAATCGGGCAGTTCTTCTCTATGATGCTGGGATTTTTCCTGCTATTTGCTTATAAGCATGACGTTCGTGTGAAACTACGCCACTTCCGTTGGAATTGGAATATAGCCAAGGATATCTATGTGGTTGGATTTCCCTCTATCATCATGCAGGCCATCAGTTCGGTAATGTTGTTTCTAATCAATGGAATATTGGCCGGGTATTCCGAAACTGCTGTGGCTGTAGTGGGGGCCTATTTCCGCCTGCAGTCCTTTGTATTTATGCCAGTTTTTGGCCTGAATCAGGGAGCCATGCCCATCATGGGGTATAATTACGGTGCAAGAAACCAACAAAGGCTCATGCACTCTTTTTATTTTAGTTTTAAAGTGGCATTGATCATCACCACCATTGGGACCGCACTGTTTATGATATTTCCCAAACAGCTTCTCCTACTGTTCAGCGCAACACCCGCCATGCTGGAAATTGGTGTGCCTGCACTTCGGATTATTGCCATTACCTTTATTCCGGCATCTTTTGGAATCATCACCTCCACATTATTTCAAGCCACAGCACATGGCATGTTAAGCCTATGGCAATCCTTAATTCGTCAATTGATTGGCATTGTCCCCCTCGCCTATTTGTTGGTCCATTACTATGGAGTAGGTGCCATTTGGTGGTCTTGGCCCATTGCCGAAGTGCTGTCCATCCTCTTTACTCTATTTTTCCTGCGGCGAGTTTATCAAAAGGATATACAAAAATTATAATTGGCATGTATCCTCTATTATGAAGAAACATGCCACTTATTCTAGATATTGGGCAGACCTATAAGCCGGGTTCTGTATTTGGCAATCATCTATCTAAGGCATTCCATTGCTGAAATGCTCATGCGACCTACCTGTTGGGCCGGCAGCGGGCCGCCACCACAATTGGCCCTATTTGGTCTTGCTCCGAGTGGGGTTTACACGGCATGTTTGTCTCCAAACACCCGGTGCGCTCTTACCGCACCATTTCACCCTTGCCACAGCATTACCTGTTTCGGCGGTGTGTTTCTGTTGCACTTTCCCTATAGTTACCTACGCCGGACGTTATCCGGCACCCTTGCCCTATGGAGCCCGGACTTTCCTCATGAATCCACAAGAGATTCACGCGACTGCCTGGTCTACCCAATATCTATCTTTCTGTCACTCTATTTAATGATCCAAAATGGATTTTCTACTGCTTTCGACGGAATCACTTCCGCTTTGTTCCCAATCCTATCTTCCAGCTGAAGTATCATATTAGAAACAAAAGCTTTTTCCGTTCCATAATGCCCTCCATCAATCACAGCCAATCCGGTTTCTCTTGCCAAGCAAGCATCATGGTATTTGACGTCTCCGGTAATCAGAAGATCACATCCATTTAAAACGGCATCTTTCACACAACTCCCACCGGCGCCGGTTACAATGGCAACCTGGCGTATTACCTTGTCCGGGCTACCCACCATTCGCAACATCCCTTTGTCTTCTTCCAAAACATTGGACAACTGTTGACACATATCCCATAATGTGGTGGTTTCCTTCAAACCACCTTTTACCCCGGGGACTCCTTCATCCGGGTGATATGGAATGAGGGGCTTTATATCGATAAGGTCTAGTTTTTTAGCCAGGAACTGATTGTTACCCGCCTTTGCTCTGTCAAAGGCAGTATGGCTGGCATAAACCCCAATTCCGGCTTGAATCAGTTCCGTGAGAAAGCTTCCAGTAACCTCGTTGGCATCTATATTTGAAATTGGATTGAAAATCAAGGGGTGGTGAACCACTATGTAGTCTGCCGCCACTTCATTAGCCTCTTTTATCACTTCTGTGGTCACTTCCAATGCCACCAAAATTCGATGGATTTCATATTCTCCCAAATCCAATTGAATGCCCCCGTTGTCCCAATGATCCTGATCCGATTCCGGAGCAATATCATTGAGAGATTCCATCAATTCCAGCTTCCATATGCTCATTCTGGTCCTCCTCCCATCTTTGAATCAATGCTTCCAAATAGGAAATTCGATTGTCCGTCACGGCCGCTTTCACCAAGTCCGGTGAATTGCTGCATGCCAGCGCATTTCGGATATTAAGTTCCTGCTCCAATTTCCCGCGTAAAAAAGGGGCCACCAACTCACGATCCGCCACCTCTAATAGGTGCTGCGGCACTTCAAACTCGATTTCCTTTCCCAAGGACCACTCCTGACAGTTTGGAGCAATCAAAGAGGGTTTGACCACCAGAATCTCACAGATGAATTTTCCCTCCTTGGCCAACCGCTCTTTTACGATTTGATATCCATTTTCCAAGAGCCAGTATCTTAATTTCCCTTGTCCGTTTCGCGGCTGCAAGATTAATTTTTCTAAATTACGGGCAATCCCTTCCGACTCTTCCAAAATTTGAGAAATAAGCAAACCGCCCATTCCTGCCACTACAGCCACCGTTCCCTCACCGGGAGAAACCACCGAAAGGCCGGAACCCAGTCGAAAAGAAGCCCACTGTTTTTCCTGATCCTCTGTCAAATAACTCCCGATATTCTCTCTGGCTTTTTTCAAACTGCCCGGGCTGATATCGGAAACAATCACTTTTATGCCAGGATATTTTTCCCACAATATCATGGGTAGATATCCATGATCCGAGCCGATATCAATCACTTGATCCTCACAAGAAATCTCTTGTGCCATACATAGTAATCTCTGCGAATATTTCAATGGACTACTCCAAATAATCTTTCAGCTTCTTGCTTCGGGAAGGATGTCGTAGCTTCCTTAATGCTTTGGCTTCAATCTGCCGTATCCGTTCTCTAGTAACGTCAAAGGTTTTTCCCACTTCTTCCAATGTTCTGGCACGACCATCCTCTAACCCAAACCTCAGTTTTAATACCTTCTGTTCTCTCTCCGTCAAGGTATCCAGCACCTCCACCAACTGCTCTTTTAACATGGAAAACGCTGCCGCCTCCGCTGGTGCCGGTACATCTTCATCCGGAATAAAGTCTCCCAAATGGCTGTCTTCTTCCTCTCCGATGGGAGTTTCCAACGAAACGGGTTCTTGGGCGATTTTAAGAATTTCTCTCACCTTATCTTCTGTTATGTCCATCTCCATGGCTATTTCTTCCGGTGTGGGTTCTCGACCATATTCTTGAAGCAGCTGACGAGAAACCCGAATTAGTTTATTAATGGTTTCTACCATATGAACCGGAATCCGAATGGTTCTTGCCTGATCCGCAATGCTACGTGTGATGGCTTGACGTATCCACCAAGTGGCATAGGTGGAAAATTTAAACCCTTTTCTCCAATCATACTTATCCACCGCTTTGATAAGGCCCAAATTCCCTTCCTGTATCAAGTCCAAAAATAACATCCCACGACCCACATAACGTTTCGCGATGGAAACCACTAGCCGAAGGTTGGCTTCGCATAACTTCTGTTTTGCTTCTTCTTCCCCGTTTTCCATGCGTTTTGCTAAATCGATTTCTTCCTCTGCTGTTAATAGAGGAACCTTGCCGATTTCCTTCAGATACATCCGAACCGGATCATCTACTGCAATCCCCTTAGGCAAAGTGGAATCTATGTCGATTTCCCCGGAATCATCCACCACGATTTTCTCCGCATCTTTTTCCACATCCGGTGTATCTTCATCCTCTTCATCCAAGTTTATCAGCAATAGATTTTCAGGGTCCACCTCTGTTTCTACTTCCACCCCTACCGCCAATAATGCTTCATAAACCTCATCGGCATGATCTTTATCATACCCTACGGTGTCCAGATACGCATCAATCTGTTTGGTGGTTATGGCATTCTTTGTTTCCTTTGCCTTTGCCACCAAATCATCTAAGAACTCAAAGGTTTTCGTCATTTTATCTTCTTCTCGGCTCATATCTTCTTACCCCCACCACTTTTCTTTTTCTGTATCTCCATCAACTCTTGCTGCAAAATCACCAATTGCCCACCTTGGGTATCGGTTCCCTCCATGGTTTCATCTGCCAGGTCCAACATATCCAGGATTTCTTTCTCTCTCCGATTCAGTTTCTCCCATTCATAAGTCTGTATGCACTCTTTCAGAATTTGAGCTTCTTTCCCTGCCAAACGTACGCTTTCCATTAGTTCCGTCAGTGCATCCAGCAATTCTCTATCCAGACCATCCATCAGTTTTCTAACATCCAATGCACTCTCCGAGGAAATATGCTCATGTATCTTTCGAAAAAGCTCTCTCGATATGGGACTCTCAAATGCTTCTTGATATGGCAGTATCTCTTCTAAATAGTCTTCTCGAGATAATAGCAATTTTAGTAAATTCTTCTCAAGTAAGGACATGCCTTGGGTAGACATGATCTGCATCTCTTCGGTTGCCCGGTAAGAGACAGAAGAAGGTGATGCTTTGTTTTTCTGCTTTTCCACTTGCTGTCTTAGCTCTCTCTGAATCGCTCCTTGGGAAATCCCCGTCACCCGTGCCAACTTTTCCATATAGGCAGCCGCTTCCACTGGTGTCAACTTTCCCAAGAAATCTGTGGCAGCTTTCAAAAAGTCCACACGACCTTCCATAGTTGTCAGGTCATGGTCTTTACGTAGCACCTCAATCATATACTCTCCATAGGGTTTGGCCTTTTTCACCAGCTCCAGGAAAGCCTCTTTCCCTTTGTTTTTCACAAAGTCATCCGGATCCTTTCCACTGGTAACATGGAGCACTTTTGCCTTCAGCCCTTCCCTATATAAAATTTCCGTGCCCCGAATAGCTGCTAACACCCCGGCATTATCCGCATCATATGCTAATACCACTTGATCAGCATATCGTTTCAGTAATCGGGCCTGATTTTCCGTTAGAGACGTTCCCAGGGATGCTCCTACATTGAATATCCCATGTTGATAAAGGGATATCACATCCATGTATCCTTCCACCAGAATAGCATACCCCATGCGTCCCACATCCGTTCGCGTTAAATGGAGTCCATAAATATGATTTTTCTTGTGGAATATGGGGGATTCCGGTGAATTAAGGTACTTCGGCTCTCCTTCACCTAAAATTCGCCCGCCAAACCCGATGACCTTTCCTCCTGTATTTATAATGGGAAACATAACCCGATTCCGAAATTTATCATATGTTTTTCCGTTGGCTTGTGTAATCAAACCAACTTCTACCAGCTTTTCTATTGAAATTCCCATCCCTGTTAGATGCTTCAGCAAAGAATCCCATTCATCTTTGGCATACCCTATTCCAAATTTCTTTAGAATAGAAGGATGAATTCCACGGCTCATCATATATTCATATCCTGGATTTTTTTCCGTACTGAATTGTTCGTAATAGAACCTGGCGGCCAGACGATTGATTTCGTATAGCTCTTCTCGCTCCTGGCTCCCGAAACCCTTTCTCTCTGGCAAAGGGATTCCATAATCTTTGGCCAGTTTATCCACCGCATCCAGAAACTCCAATCCATAGTACTTCTTCACAAATTCGATCACGTCCCCTTTGGCACCACACCCAAAGCAGGTAAAAATTTGCTTCTGGTCTGATACCACAAAGCTGGGCGTCTTCTCATTATGAAAAGGACACAGGCCTTTATAGTTGGCTCCTGCCCTTTTCAAAGGAACCACGGCTCCGATGACATCCACTATATTACATCTGGTTTTGATTTCTTCAACAATGCTGTCGTTACTTGTAGCCATTTACATCCCTCAAACAAAAATCGAATAAGTAATCATACCCCACTATTACTTATTCGACACATTCATCACATATTCTCTATTTTTCAAGATTTTTTTTAGTATTTTCTTCTCATCATAATTTCACGGTAAATTCGATGGGCATAGCGATCCGTCATTCCTGCAATGTAGTCCTTTACCACTTCTGCTGGGCCAAATTCTTCTACAAGATTCAAGTGCTCCAAAGGTAGCTCTTCTGTATGGGCTAAATAATATCCATAGAGTGTTGCAATCATGTTCCGAACTTGCTCTAATTCTTCCAGTTTCTTGACATTTTCATTTAAATATACCTTTTCAAACATGTAATCTCTCAAGATATTGGTATAATGGGAACATTCCTCGCTCATTCCTACGAAATCCTTCTCCCAAGAATGCTGAATCATATCCGTTACCATGGTATTTACCCTTTGACGATGGTTTTTCCCCAAATATGCCACACAGTCCTTTGGCAAATCCTCTCCCCGAAGTACACCACTTCGTATCGCATCATCAATATCATGATTGATATAAGCGATTCGATCCGAGGTTTTTACCACCTGACCTTCCATTGTGAATGGCACACCGCTACCTGTATGATGCAAGATACCATCCCTAACTTCCTTGGTGAGATTCATACCCCTCTGTTTCGGCCCATGAGTTCCTTCCAGAATCTCTACCACTCGTATACTCTGTTGATTGTGCTTAAATCCGCCAGGATGTACTTCTGATAAGTAGGCTTCTCCATTGTGTCCAAAGGGAGTATGGCCCAAATCATGGCCTAAAGCAATGGCTTCAATCAAGTCTTCGTTCAAGGCCAAGGCTCTCCCTATGGTACGAGCAATTTGGGAAACTTCAATGGTGTGGGTCAATCGGGTTCGGTAA
Organism: uncultured Oscillospiraceae bacterium; assembly: GCA_964450985.1. GTDB lineage: Bacteria > Bacillota > Clostridia > Peptostreptococcales > Anaerovoracaceae > JAAZGD01. The sequence goes on from CAYVFH010000006.1 coordinate 23,216, forward strand.
TGATCTTTTTCGGGAGCAATAAAAACCTGGGTTTTATGCATTAAGCGGCGGAATGCTTTGGAATGAACAATCCGGTCTCGATCTCTCATATAAGCCGTTCGCACCTGACAAGGTTCCTCCCAAAGGTCCCTTCCTAGGGACTCCGCAGATTTTGCGGCCCCTAAACTCAAAATTGCATATTCTCTTTTTTGTAATGCGATTCGATCTATCATTCCATTCACCTAGGAGTATTTCATAATAACCCCTTCGATTTGATTCGCTACATTTTCACAAGCATCCAAGGATTCTTCCAGCTGCTCATAGATGTGTTTCCATTTGATAATTTCAATGGGATCCTTTTCTTCTTGAAAGAGTCTGGCTAGTGTTCCTCGATATACCACATCTCCTTCATTTTCGATGCGATTGACTTCAATCACCTGCTCCATCACAATAGTATTGCTCTTAATTTCATGTAAATGCTGGAACAAAGTTTCCAGCTCACGAATGGCTTGGAGAATTAATTTTGCCATGGTCAAGGCCTCCGGCCTCATAACTTCAATACCAAATATCACAAACCGATTGGCCACCTCCTCAATGCAGTCCACGATATCGTCCAGCTCTCTGGCGATATTATAAATATCTTCTCTGTCCATGGGTGTGTTCCGGTTTTCGTTGAGATGCTTCAGAATCTTATGGGTCTTCATGTCGCACTCCGTCTCAAGTACTTTTAAATTGGCCACACGATCTCCCACCATATCATACTCCCTCACCAACTCTTCAAAAGCCACTCCCGCTTCTAAAATTTTCTCGATAGATTCCAAAAAAAGCTCATAAAAAGTGTCTTCTTTTTCTTTTTTCTTTGTGCCCAGCATGTGATTCCTTCCTTTCTGCTATTCCTTACTTGCCAGAACTTCCAAATCCTCCAGCGCCTCTCTCTGTGTCTTCCAACGTATCAACCTCTTCCCATTCTACCCGCTCATACTGACTGATAACCATCTGGGCAATCCGATCCCCTTTCTTTATTTCAAAGGGTTCTTCACCCCAATTGACAAGGCAAACTTGAATCTCTCCTCTGTAGTCACTATCAATAGTCCCTACCCCATTCACTAGGCCAATACCGTGTTTCACTGCAAATCCGCTTCTCGCTCGAACTTGTGCCTCATACCCTTCCGGGAGCTCTATGAAAATTCCCGTGGGTATCAAACAACGTTTGCCGGGCAACAATTGGTGATTCACGGTGGACCTAAGATCCATGCCCGCTGAACCCGTCGTCTCATATGCTGGTAAACTCCCTGTTTCTGTTACAATTCTGATTTTTTTCATAAGGTAACTTTCTCCTATAGTTGAAAGGTGTCGGGGGATACCACTGCAAAAGAATATTGATGAATATCTTGAATCTCTTTTCCCAATCGATTCACATCTTCCAAGGTCACTTTTTCTATTTTTTCAATCAATTCCTCTTGTTCTATGACCCGGTTCATGAGCAAGAGATTTCTGCCGATGCTCATCATTCGGCTGTGGGTTCTTTCCATGCTGAATACGATACTGCTTTTCCCTTGATTCTTAGCCTTTATCAGCTCATCTTTTGAAATGCCGCCTTTCCCAAGACTGTCCAATTCTTCTACGATGGCTTGGATGCATTCTCGCAACTTATCATGGGCTATTCCCGCATAAATCAATAACAATCCGGAACGTGACATAATTTGAGGCATACTCATCACGGTATATGCCAGCCCTTTTTCCTCCCTTATGTTTTGAAAGAGTCGGGAGCTCATAGAACCGCCTAGAATATTATTCAAAAAAGCGGCTGCATAATAGTCTTCTGAATCTAATGTGATAAACCGTGTACCGATACAAAGATTGGTTTGCTCAATATCTTTTACTACAGATACTTGCCCTGGCTGATAAGGAACCAAGGGACCCAATTTCTTGGTTTTTTTCGGCGCAAAACCCACCATTCTCTCTTCCACCAGCTGAATAACCCGTTCTAAATCAAATCGGCCGGCAATGGCAATCACCACACTATCACAGGTATATTCCTTTTCTATGTATTCCTTCAGTTTTTCGCCGGTTTGTCCCGCCAGTGCTTCCGGATTTCCTGCTACATCATGTTCCAGAGGATCTCCGGCAAAAACCAGTCGCGTGCAATGCTCCATGGACAGATCATCCGGCTGGTCTTCCATCATTTTGATTTCTTCCAATATTACCTGCCGCTCTTTTTCAATTTCTTTTTCCTCAAACAAACTGGCATTTAACATATCAAACAAAATGTCCGATGCCGGTAAAAATGTATCCGATGTGGTCTTAAAATAATAGCAGGTATGGTCCCGGGAGGTATAGGCATTGACCGAGCCCCCCAACCGATCAAATCCTTCTGCAATGTCTTTTGCACTTAAATGCGGTGTGCCTTTGAACATCATATGTTCTACGAAATGACTGGCGCCATACAACTCTGGCGGTTCATCAATAGAGCCCGTTCGAAAAAACACACCAAAAGCTACCGTTTGAACATGGCTCATTTCTTCCGATACGATGCGTATCCCATTTTTTAATGTTGTTAATTTGATCATATCTAATCATTAATCCCTTCCCTTGCATCTATATATTCATAAATGATTTTTGCGGCCTGGGCTCTTGTTGCAATTCCATGGGGCTCAAAGCGTTGATCCCCCATACCGCTCATCATTTTGGCTCCCGCCACCGTCTGCACATAATCTCTTGCCCATGAACTGATACTATTTTTGTCTGTAAAATCAGTAAATGCATCGTCTTTTTGAGGCAAAGCAAAGCTTTGATACACCGCGTAGTTGCACAACATCACTGCCATTTGTTCTCTGGTGATGGGAGCGTCCGGTGCGAAGAGACCCTCACCCACTCCACTAACGATTCCTTCCTGATAGCCCCAATTGATATAGCTGGTAGCCCATGATGATGCCGGAACATCGGTGAAATTGGCTGCCTGTGCTTTGGTGACATCTACTCCATCCGTAGCTTTCGCTAGAAAGGCCATAAATTGAGCACGAGTCAGTTCTCCATCCGGCATGAACATATTGTCTCCCACACCCCCGACTTTCCCCATGGCCGCCAGAATTCCTATGGTTTCTTTGGCCCAGTGCCCATGTGTATCGGAGAAAAGAATGGGTGTCAAGACCACCGGTGTCACCGTCACAGAAATGCTGGCCTCTTGAGATCCGTATGATATAACTATATTTCCGGTGGTTTCGGAAAGAACCTTGGCCGCTTTAAATACTCCATTAACATCAACAGTCCCGATGGCCGAATCACAACGATAAGTGAATGTCGGTGTACTGTTGGGTAAAGCTACCACTCCGTATGCAACCCGAGCTTCTACCTTGCGAGTTTCCCCTGGTTTTATTGTCCATTTCTCACTAGCTGGAACAATTCGAACTTGATTTACGATTTGAACCGTAGCTTCCGCTTTCAAGCCATCTACATTTGCTTTGATAGTCGCCTCTCCCACCGAAGCCCCTGCTGTAAATTGATTCCCATCCATGGACCCGTATCTGTCTGTTTCATAATGTACTCCACTGGGGATTGTTACTTTTTCATAAAGAGAGTTGGTAGCATAGGTTTTCATGACGATGGACTCTCCGGGCAACAAAATGGTGTTGGCCGGATAGGTGTGTATATGGGAAACCCCACTGGAACCTTCTTCTTCGTAGACCAACAATAATCCGTTACTCACAGCTCGGGCTGCGCCACCACTGGGAGAATTCTTTATGGTGGACATTTCATCTATGCCCGGTTGACGGACCAGCATTTGTGAGGAGCCTCCTCCATCCAAGTTCCATGCAGAAACGCATCCCAATTCTATCATATGCTCCGCCAATTCTTCGATGGTGAGTCCATTACTCAAGCTGCCTTGTCTTCCATCTACTACGTATAAAACCAAAGAACCATCTCTTTTTACTCCCAATGCTGTTCTAGGATTCACCGCCGTTCCGTTGGTTACCATGCGGCCATTTTCCACGATACTATAGTATAGGCCTACTGCCTCAACAGCATCCACCAACCCGGTGCCCTTTTCCATACATGAGATTTCCACTTGTTCACCCACAGCTAATTGAGACAAACCGGGATAGTAGGCGCTGGATTTTGCAGTGGACAAGATCAATTCCTGGTTTCCTATGGGATTATCCCCTCCGTTTATTATTTTCTTAACAGTTCCAGTTATACTGCGATTAACACCCATTTGCATGTCTTCTACTTGAATCACCACTTCGATTCTTTCACCAGCAGTCAGTGTACTGCCAGCATAGTTGCGATTATATAAGAATAGTCCGCCGGCGCCTCCATCAGGTACATTAAAATATCCGATGAGTCCTTGGGTCGTAGAATTTTCCTGAAGAGAAACATAGGAGTACTCCAACTGAACTTGACTCATGCCTACAGTCCCATCTTCGTAGAAGGCAATCACACGGTCAGGATGGTACCCTGATGTGATAATATTCTTGTTATGGATTACGGTACCTCTTGGAGTACCGGTGCCCGTATCAAAAATATCTCCATTGATTGCAGCCACTACTTTGTATCCATTGGCTTCTGCCGTTTTTGCCATAGTATCTACCGTATAGGTTCCCCGTACTTCTCCCGCAAAAACAAAAGGCCGAAGCCCGCTTTCCTCCAAGTCACTTTCCACCATATGAGCTTCTACAATCCCACGATTTGGGTTCTCCCCTATCATTCTCTGATAATGGGTCTGTTGAAACACATCATAGGTTTCTTGGTAATGAATGGATCCAAAACCCTGTTGAAAATCAAAACCCGTCAACAGCACAAAACTGAAACAGAGTATTAAACACCATGCTACTCTTTTTCGAAATTGTATTTTCATAATGGTTCTCCCGCCTTACCTACAAAAGACCCCATTGCTTGGAGTCTTTTGAAATGTCTATTCACCCTGACTAAAGCTTCATAATTTCAGCCAAACAATTTTTACAGATATAGCTGGTGAGTACTTCACCACTTTCATCTTTTCTCTTATACTCCGTCAAATTCTCTTTCGAGTCGCAAAATGCACAGTGTTCTTTGTATTTTTTGATGACGATACTATCCCCATCGAAATGAAATTCTACCTTTTGTTCATTGGACAGACCCAATTCTTTTTTCATTTCCGCCGGCAAAACCACCCGGCCAAGTTTGTCAATCTTTCGTACCATTCCACTATTATTCCCCATTTCAATTCCCCCCTTTTACTACGGTAATATGTGCACCGTTGTTTCTTTTATTCTTCCTTGGCTTCACAGTCTTCTGTATCGTCTTTATCCTCGTCGAAACTATCCATAATCAGATTCACAAAGGTATGAGAACCCGTCTTCACAAAGGAGCTAAACTTTGCCACCTGCCGATCAAATGCATTTTTTCCCGTCGAAGAAAGTTCCTCTTCTGTAAACAAATCTTCCAGCTTTACCCGGTAATCTCCCGGCTTTTGATCCAAAAAATCCGGAACAAAGTCCGATTGCATCTCCGGTTCTCTTTCGGGAGGAGATTCGAGCCTGACTTCTGGAACTTCTTTAGTCAAAGGCTCCGTAAATGCCGCTGTTTTTTCCAAGGAGACATCCGGACGGTTAGAAGTGAAGTATTGCACGTAGTTCATAAATTCTGCCCATCCAAAGGGAGTTTCCATTCTTCCTGCAAATGAAATTTCATGTCCTCCAGAAAAATGAAAGGCCACAAACCATCCTTCCCCTCCATATGACGGAAAATCATAAATTTCATCCCAGGAAAATACTCCCAATTCCTTACAAGTGGTTAAGAAATCCAACCACACAAACCTTGGTATTAGATAAGTACTGTTGGCCAGCCCTCTCCCATACCGCACTTTATAAAGCTCTAGAGTCTCACTTTCCTCAATTTCAACGTGATAGGCATAGTCCTCGGTTTTTACCTGCAGACGAAAGCCCTTGGCGTCCGATACTTTCATCTCCGTCCCCCTTGTGTAACATGAATTATTCTATCATGTTTTCCCGTCACCTACAAGCCATGAGGATGGCTTCTATGCAAAATCCCCTTTCTTCACCCAGTGCTCAAACCTCCTTCAAAATTACATCGATAATGCTCTTTGCGTTCAATACAAATGCCGCCTTGGGCTGCTCTTGCTCCCGGGCATCATTCCAGTATTTTTCAATATATTTTGATAGGATTTCCTCTTTTGATAATCCATTCGCATACAACATTTGCACGTACTCATTTTTTTCATGTGAGGTTTGAAAAAACAATTCCCAATACCGCTCATTGTAATGAGTGGGCAAAACCCCATAATGGGGTAAAATGATAGTGTTGGCATGAAGATTTTTCATTTTTTCACCGGAAGAGAGGCTGTCTCTGTAGGATTTAAGTATGGCGGTATGTAATGATTCCGGCTCTATCAGAATCCCGGTGGATTCTGAAGCCAATAAAATTTTGTCTGGTAAGATGTAGTAGCTGAGGCTACAAGAAGTATGCCCGGGTGTTTCCAACACTTGGATGATAATATCCCCTAAATCGATTTCATCATCTTCACGCACCACACGATTCACCATCAGTCCATCCGTTCTCACTTCCATGTCAATACCTTGATAGGTTCGGGCAGCCTCTTCTCCCAATTCCCCAATTACCTTTCTGGCACTTTCTTTCTGCAGCACTTTCTCCGCATATTCCGAGGCTAACACCGTGGCTTGGGGATATTGATCACGAATATAGGGTAAGGCCCCCACATGATCATAGTGTGTATGGGTCAGCAATATATAATCTAGTGTTCTTCCTTTTAGAGTCTTTTCCAGTTTCTCCAATAATTCTTCCCAGCAATATGCCATGCCGCAATCCAACAATGCGGTTCTATCACTCCCCATAATCAACAAGACTTCTCCCCCTTGTCCACTGGTTATGCGACGAATGGGTTCCGGAAACACCAATCGGTTATGGTTCTCAAAGTCTTTGAATAAAGGTTTCCTACTCATGCTCTTTCCCTTGCCTCCATTTCCAATGCTTTATGCTTGTCACCATTGCCCGGAACCCTTCTCGCCGCGAAATGTTGTATGAAATGAACCGTTAATAAAAGTAGAATCCCCATTCCTAGATATCCTATCACCGGAAACATATATGCCACCACATTGGTGAATCCCACCAGTCCAATGGCAAATCCTGCCATGGCCATGAATAAAATCCACCATTTTTTCTTTGGTCCTTCTTTAATTTTGGTCGTTACCGCATAATAATTGGTGGTTGCCGATGCATAGATGGCAAAGAAGAGCATGCAGCCATATACACCGTTCAGAACCGGGTCCAATCTTTGAGTCAAAGCCAAAATAGGCATATCCATGGAATGACTGAAAGCCATGTCTTTCTGCATCACCACTACTAACAATAGCGCAATCACTCCTAATAGGAATCCGCCCATAACGGCTCCAACCAAAGCATGCCGGGTAGTCCTGGCATGTATAGAAGCGGTAGCCACCACAGGGATTACCGCCAAAATATTATAGGATACATAAAGAATCGCTGCCAGTGGCCAATTGGGCGCCAAAGGAGAAGGTTTTATTTTAATCTCCATTCCCATGGAGACCACAGGCTCCACCAGAAGCACCACACCGGTAGTCACTACCACAATCAGCAATAAGGGAATGAGCCAACGGAAAATTCCACGAATCCTTTGAAACCCGCCTAATACAGTTAATACCACCAATAGTATTATTAACAATCCTCCGATGGGTCGGGGAATCATATATTGCTGATATACGAAGGCACCACCTGCTGCACTCATGGTAATCAACACAGTAAATAAAATACCGGCCATAAAATAGCCCACCCATTGGGTGAGCACGTGACTCTTTCCCGGAACGATAATTTGACCCATATCATTGGTTTCAAGATTTCTGGATAACAAAACCGTCATACATCCCATCAAAATAAAAAGAATGCCTACAAAAGCCACTCCTATTAGCGCCTGTGGTCCAAAGCAGCCAAAAAACTGCCACACCTCCCGACCGGAGGCAAATCCAGCACCCATAATGGTCCCCACATACAAAAATGCCACACCAAAAGCATTCAACCCTTTACTTTTCATCATTTTTCCCTGCCAGGTACTCTTTCCTCTCTCCCATGGTGAAAAATACCAATCCAATCCAAATAATCACAAAGGCCACGAACTGAACCCCATCAAAAGGCTCTTTAAACAAGAAGATTCCGATGACTAGAGTAATGGAAGGCGCAATATACTCTATGATTCCCATGGTGACCAATGGCAATCGGTTAATACCAACCGCAAACAACCCCAAGGGAATCACCGTAATGACCCCTGTCAGCAGCAACAATACATACTGATAAGGTTCTCCCACCCCCAGAGCTCCTGCTCCCTTCGCTTCTAAGTAAATGACTGCACCTAATGCTGGCATTGCTAGAAACATGGTCTCGTAAAGAAGGGAAAGCAGTGCTTCCAACCGATAGCTTTTCTTGATGGCAGCATAAAGCGCAAAGCTAATGGCAAGGCCCAGGGCCACAAAAGGCACTTCCCCAAAATGAACTAGGATAATAACAATACCAAACAGAGCCAGCCCAAATGCCACTTTCTTGTAACCCGTTATCCGCTCTTTAAAAAACAGAATCCCGAATACACAAACAATTAACGGTTCTAAATAATAGCCTATTGATGTTTGAATGACATAATTCGCATTCACCGCCCAAATATATAAAGACCAATTCCCGGTAATCACAATACCCGCCAAGAAATATCGTAGTGCCAGACCTTTAATACGAAGGGGGGCTACGATTCCTTTCCATCCGTAAGTTTTAAGGCTGGCTAAGAAACAAACCAGGGCTACCAGGAAGATTCGATAAAAAATAATCACGAAAGACTCGATGGGCCGTAGAGCTTGCCAATAAATAGGTAACAGCCCCCACAACACGGCACATGTCAGGGCGGCTGTCATTCCTACTGCATATTCACTTTTTCCTTTGATGTCTGTTGTCACTTCCCCCATGTCTACTCCTCAAAATCTTCCGGATACTCTTCGTCGATCTCCGTATCTTCTTCCTCCATATCCTTTATGGAATATGTCATGATGTGTTCATCCAATGGATAATCCTTGGCGGATGAAAAATCATAGTCATTTTCCTGTCCTTCCAACTTCTCCAACCGGGAAATGGCCAAGGCTTCCATCACCGTAACTTGCTTTTCTTCGTTCTTCTCTCTGCTTTTGATGAAGACCTTTGATTCATTGATGTACCACTCTTTGAACCGCAAAATCTCTTCCGTGAAGAATATCCAATCCCGATCATCTTCCAAGTTCTCCGAGAGACCCATCAGTGCTCTTTTAATCATTTCCAACAAGGTGAAAATATCCGCTTCCGTATCTGGACATGCCTCCTGGGCTTCATTAAAATATCCTTCCAAAAGTTCCGACATCACCCCGTCCGGTACTCCTTTTAATAGCCGGTACAATGCCCCGGATGAAATAGGTTCATGACCTTCTATCAAGTCCGCAATATTTTCAAAATATTCAAATTCAGAAGGGTCCTCTAACCCCAGGTAATCTAATAACTCTTCATAATCCATTGGTTCGCTCCCCCGTTTATGTATATTGATCCAACTCTAAATTCCGAAATTCAATTTTTGCCTCTGTGTTTTCAAATATTCGATGAATCATATTCACAAAGTTTTCCGACAAGTCCGATGCATAAAAAACATTTTCCCCTGTTAATGCCTCCGCAAACAGATTATGCTCCTGCAAGGTTTTTTCTACCTCGTGTGCCATCACTTCACTGGGATCGATAATTCGTAGATTCGGATAGATTCTTTCAACATCTCCCCGAATCAACGGATAATGAGTACATCCAAGTACCAGAGTATCAATTCGATTTTCCAAGATGAAATCGTCCAAGTAATATCGAATTGTCATGTCCATAATATCATGATGGATAATACCCTCTTCAATTAATGGCACCAAAGCCGGACAAGACTTCTGAAATACGGGTATATCTGGATTTTGTTTCCAAATTTGCTCTGGATATACTTGACTCTCAATGGTTACCTTTGTTCCAATGATACCCACCTTATGATCCGAAGTGGACATTTTCCCCGTATGACGGGAAGCAGGCTCAATCATGCCTAATATGGGAATATCCGGAAATCGATGTGTTAGGACAGGAATGCTGGTGGCGCTTACGGTATTACAGGCAATCACAATCATTTTTACCTGATTTTCCACCAGAAAATCGGCGATTTGTTGCGCAAACATTTGAATGGTTTGCACGGACTTTGATCCATAAGGTGTTCGAGCGGTATCTCCAAAATATATAATTTTTTCCTTCGGCAAAAGGTTCATTATATAAGGGATACAGGTCAACCCGCCTAAGCCGGAATCGAAAAACCCGATGGGTCGATTATCCATATGCCAATTCCCTCCTACTGTGTTATAATACAACCATTATTATACATGAAGGCTCTTTTAAAGTAAACAAACAGGAGTGGTAGAATGACGAAAGAAAATAGCATAAAAAAGCAAGAGCAGCTCCAAAAGTATCGGTGGAATTTGGAAGACATGTATCCCGATGAGAGCCAATGGAAGGCAGATTATCAAGAGGCCTTGCTCATGGCCAACGAGATGAATAACTACCAGGGAAAGGTGACCTCTTCCGCTACTATCCTATTGGAAATTCTAGAAAAAAAAGATAAGATTTGGCAAAAGGCGGAGAAGGTATATGTCTACTCCAGAATGAGAAAAGATGAAGATAATAGAAACCCTGTTTATGTGGAAATGGCCGGGCAATCCAATGTAATGCTATCCGAAATATCCACCTGCCTGTCTTTCATTGTGCCGGAATTGATTCAGCAGGAATATACAAAAATCGAATCTTATATCCAGGAATCCCAGCCTCTTAAAAAGTATCGCCACTATCTGGAAGACCTATTCCGCCAAAAAGACCATGTATTGTCTCCGGAAGAGGAAAGAGTCATTGCCCTTTCCGGGCAGGTATTACATGCACCTTCCGAGATTTTTACGGCATTTAACAATGCAGATATGAAGTTCGGAACCATAATAAATTCCCATGGAAAAGAAGAGGAACTGACACATGGCAATTATGTCCGCTTCATGGAATCTAAGAATCGGGATGTCCGGAAATCCGCTTTCGAAAAGATGTATGCGCCTTATGAAACTTACCAGAACACACTGGCCACTGCATATGATTTTAACGTGAGAACCAATGGCGTATTTGCAAAGCTCCGAAATTATGCCGATGCCAGAACCAGCTCTCTGTCCAACGACAATATTTCCGTCTCTGTCTACGATAATTTGGTAGAGCAAGTACGCTCTTCCCTACCCAGCATGCATCGATACATGGAGATTCGTAAGAATACATTATCTCTTGAAGAACTGAAAATGTATGATATTTATGTGCCCTTATTCACCTTGCCGGAGGAAAATGTCTCTTTTGAAGATGCCGTCTCCACTATGTTAGAAGGATTATCTCCTCTGGGGGATGCATATCTGGACGTAGTGGAAAAAGGGATTCAATCCCGATGGGTTGATGTGTACGAGCAGCCGGGAAAAA
>CAYVFH010000007.1:0-33014 GCA_964450985.1 uncultured Oscillospiraceae bacterium
TTGGGCTTTTTCCAAAGAAACCATTTTTTCTTTTTCTTCTCTCTTGGGATCCATCTCAACCTCGATTTTTCGCTTTATCTCATTAAAGGCATATCTCTATGAAGCGATACTACCATAGGCCGCATCCTTTGTCAACCCTTAACTTCATCCGCTGTAGACGAGTCTGCCATCTTCATCCACAACAAAAAAGGATACCATTCCGTATCCTTTTCATCATTCTTAACATCTCTTCTTATTTATTTGGCAAACTTCTTGGGCCGATTCTTCTCATAGATGATTTCCAGCCCTTCCAGAGACAACAATTTGTCCACATGGTCGATGCATTGCAGTCCGCTTTCGATGAGAGTGGCAAGACCTCCCGTGGCAATCACCACCGGGGGTTTGGATGCACCAAGTTCTATGAGCTCCTTTTTCATTTTTCCCACGATGAACTCCACCATACCCATGTGGCCGTACACTAAACCGGATTGCATGGATTCGATGGTATTCCGGCATATGGCATGGCCCGGGTCTTCCAACTCTACCTTGGGCAGCTTGGCTGTTTTTTCAAAAAGGGCTTCAGAAGCGATTTTCAATCCCGGTGCAATGGTTCCGCCCAAGTATTCCGAGTCCTCAGTAACAGCGCAAAAGGTGGTGGCGGTGCCAAAGTCAATGATAATTACAGGTCCCCCATATTTTGCCAGAGCGGCTACCGCATTCACAATCCGGTCGGCTCCCACTTGCTTGGGATTATCGTACTTAATCTTAAGGCCGGTCTTTACACCGGGCTCAATGACAATAGCACGGCGGTTAAAATACTTCATGGAAAGATGCTGCAGGGTATACAGCATGGAAGGAACTACCGTGGATATGATCACATCTTCAATGTCCTTCAAAGACAAACCTTCATAGGCAAAAAATTGACTGATAATCATTCCAAACTCGTCCGCTGTCTTACCGTTATCGGTTTCGATACGCCAACTTTGGATCAGCTCACGTTCCTGAAAGGCACCCAATACGATATTGGTATTACCCACATCAAAAGCTAGTAGCATGGTTTTTTCTCCTTTGCTCTGCATCTAATAAAGGCGGAAAGCACCCTGTCCATAGGGTGCTTTCTGTATGTTTTATCCAACTATTTCAAGGTTACCAGCACATCTCCGGAGTTGACGGAAGCGCCCTTTGCCACGGGCACTGTGTCCACAGTACCATCGGCAGGCGCCATGATTTCGTTCTCCATCTTCATGGCTTCCAAAATCAAGAGCACGTCTCCATTTTTCACAGCTTGACCCGGAGTAACCTTCACATCCAAAATCGTTCCCGGCATGGGGGATGTGACGGTCTGTGCACCAGCTGCTGCGGCAGGAGCCGGTGCAGGCGCTGCTGCGGGAGCAGGCGCTGCTGCGGGAGCAGGTGCTGCTGCGGGAGCAGGCGCTGCTGCGGGAGCCGATGGAGCTCCACCCATTTCTTCTACTTCTACCTGATAGGTCGTTCCATTTACTACGATGTTGTATTTTTTCATTGCTCGTTTCTCCTTACCTATTATCACTATCTTTTTCTACTGGCAATGGCATCCTGTTGACCTGCAACACTCCAGGCCAATGCCGGGCCTGCTGTTCTATTAATTTTTCGAACCACCAGATTGCTGGCAACACCACTTCCCTCCAGCGCGGCGATGGCCGCTGTGATGACCGCAATCAACGGCCCGGAATCCTGTTCCGTGGTTGCTGCAGCCACAGAGGGTGCCGATGCGGTCTCTGTTTTTGTTGCCACCGGCTCCTTGTCTTTTTTATGTGGATTCTCAATGAGACGGTCCATAATAATAATGATAAAAGCCAGTAGAATCAGTACAACAAAGGTGATTCCCATTCCTACCAGGGTAGTAATTCCACCGCCAATCATTTTCTCCCCTATGGTCAACCCCGTAAAGAGTTCCGGATCTGCAAATCGTTCCATCAAGGATATATGTTCCATAATTGCCTCCTCCCTCTATAGTGGTATATTTCCATGCTTTTTCGCCGGCAAAGATTGTCTCTTGGAACTCAGCATATCAAAAGCATTGATAACACGTTGTCTGGCAGTAGCGGGTTCGATGACATCATCTACGTATCCCATTTCCGCCGCCCGGTAAGGATTGTTAAACATCTCTTCGTATTCGGCAATTTTTTCATCTCTCTTGGAGATGGGGTCGTCAGAGGCAGCAATGTCATTCTTGAATACGATATTGGCCGCACCGGAAGCACCCATAACGGCAATCTGCGCGGAAGGCCATGCCAATACCATGTCGGCCCCCAGTTCACGACAGCACATTCCGATATAAGCTCCACCGTAAGCTTTTCTTAAAATCATGGTTACCTTGGGAACAGTAGCTTCGCTGTATGCGTATAGCAGTTTGGCACCATGTCGAATGATACCGCCATGTTCCTGGGCAGTTCCCGGCAGGAATCCCGGAACATCCACTAAAGTCAGCAGTGGGATATTGAAAGCATCGCATCGTCGAATGAAGCGTGCCGCTTTGTCGGAGGCATTGATATCCAGGCATCCGGCTGCCACCTTGGGCTGGTTGGCGATTACACCCACGGTTTCCCCATTCATTCGGATGAAACAGGTAACGATATTTTTCGCATAATATGGCATAACATCATATAGCTTTCCATCATCTGCAAGTCCGCGAACCACGTCATATACGTCATAGGCTTTATTGGGATTGTCCGGAATGATTTCTTCGAATTCCGGAATTAATCGGTTGGGATCATCATTGGTGGCCACGGTAGGAACTTTTTCCATATTGTTGGAAGGAAGATAGCTCAACAACTCTCTCACGTCCTGAAGCGTGCTGGTGTCATCTCTACCAAAGAAATGAGCCACTCCGGAGATGGAGTTGTGGGCCATAGCTCCGCCCAAAGCTTCTGCGGAGATATCTTCTCCCGTAACAGTTTTTATGACCTGAGGACCGGTGATGAACATTTGGCTTGTCTTATCCACCATAAATACAAAATCCGTGATAGCCGGAGAATATACGGCGCCACCGGCACAAGGTCCCATGATGACTGAAATCTGGGGTACCACACCGGAACTGATGGTATTGTTGTAGAAAATCTTTGCAAAACCGGACAGGGAATTGACGCCTTCTTGAATTCTGGCACCACCGGAGTCGTTAATTCCGATACAGGGAGCACCCATTTTCAATGCCAGGTTCTGTACCTTGACGATTTTTTCTGCGTGATATTCACCCAGAGAACCGCCCAAAACTGTAAAGTCCTGTGCAAAAGCAAATACAAGACGACCATTGACTTGGCCATACCCGGTGACGACACCATCTCCCGGAAATTTCTTGTCCGGCATGTCGAAATTATTGCAACGATGGGACACAAATGTATCGATTTCCACGAAGCTTCCTTCGTCGAATAAGATATCGAGTCGTTCCCTGGCAGTCAGCTTGTTACTTTTGTGCTGGGCCTCGATTCTTTTCGGACCCCCGCCCTGAGCAATCTGCCCTTTTAGAGTACGGAGTTCTTCAAGCTTGTTCATTATTGGTTTCCTCCTTGAAATATTGGACTGTTTTTGTTGGAATTGGTCACAAACGCACCGCATATACTATAACCCATGCTGAGTGAATAATCAAGGGTTTCTGCCTTGTATACATCATTCATTTTCATGTTGCCCCAGAGGGTTTTCTTAGATAATCACTCTCTCCAACCTCTTCAATGCCAGTGCAATGGTCAGCCCCGGCACCACCCGGTTCCCGGTGATTTCCACTCCCAGAATATCATTAATTTTCTTCAGACGATATTGTACCGTGTTGGTATGAATGCCCATGAACTCGCTGGTCTTTGCGCTGTTCATCCCCGCATCCAGCACGAAAGTTTCCAATGTTTCCAACAGCTGCTTTCCTTTGTTGCTGTTCTTTTCATTGAACACATCCAGAAGCTCCATATAATTCTTTTTCACATATCCCCCTTGCAGCTGAATGTTAATACAATTACTCACTAATGTGAGCTCATACTTGGTGAATACCCGCTTGTATGGAAACACGTTTTGTACAAAAGACCAGGACTCGCTCACGAGACGGAAAGCATCTCCGGCGCCCTCGATACCGTCTACTCCCGTAACATGGAAAATGCGCACGGCTTTGTTTTCTTTCAGGTTGTTGAATAGATTGACACAGCTCATCTTTGCGGAAACCTGATCTTCATCCCCACCATTTTCACGGGAGACAATCATACCATAGGTTTCCTCTCCTTCGTTGAGGCGAATCAAAGATAGGCCGCTCTCATTCTCGAAGTCCGCCAGCACTTCTCCACTCATTACTTTTTCGATTCCCCGGGCAAAAAACACGCTGATAATATCCTGAGGCCGAATACCGGCTTCCTCCTTCAAGGTATAAGCCAAAGATTTATTGCCTCGCATCAAAGCCTTGATGAATTCCGCTTTGGCATCTCGTTCCGGGGTATATTTCCACATTCCCATGGCCAGCTCAATGATCTCCGCCAACTTGGTAATCTCCGCCGCAGTATAGGAATCCTCATTGTCCACAATGAACATGAAGTATTTGTCTCCACTGATGGTCACCGGACCCCAGTATGTCAGCACTCCGTTCACATCCAGAAGAGTATACACTGAGGATTGTTCTACGTCATTTTCTCTGGCCCGACCCAAGCTGATGGCATCCGCAATGGTGGTGCGATATCTGGTTTCCACCGTCAGAATGGGATTGAAGTCCTCGGACAACAACACCACCTGAAACTCATTTTTAATGGCCGCTTCCCGAAGGGCATCCTGAAAGCTGGCATGCTTTTCAAAGTTCAAAAGGTGAGACACCGTATTATTAATCAGCCGGTTGCCAAATTCATCCTCGTTGACGATGGCACTCATAACCACCGTAATCACATCTCCCGGTGTGGGTATGTTCCGATTGGCCATTTGAATCAATGGAAACCCCAATCGTTCGGCCTCCGTTATAACTTGAGGCATCAATTTTTTTACCACGCTTCCCACGTGAAATACACAAAGGCCCACTGCTTTTGCCTTGCTCAATTGACGAATGACCGCCTTTTGCTTTTCCGGATCATCTTTGGCTCCAAAGAACCCGGTCAGTACCAGATCTCCGGAGTGGGCCATGTACTTGGCCACCTCTTCCTCCTCCGAAGACTCCAGCATGGACAGGGATCGAATCACCTGATCCAAATTCCCTTTGCCGGCCAGCAACTTGGCATCTTTAAAAACATCCATCTCCAAGCACTTGTCCAATTTCAGTTTCATGGCTAATCCTCTTTCTTCTTCCCCTTGCCGATGCTATCCTGCTTGCCTTTCCCTTTGGCGCTTTCACTTAACTTATATCTTCGGCCACCTTCCCTTTTGGTCAAGGGCTTGGACCGCAAGCATCGCTCTTCGTGACCGGGTGGCACATCCTCACCCACCCTGTCCTTACAGCCATTCCTTCTAGAAGGTTTCCCTGAGGTTTCCTTGGCCGTTACTTTAGCCGTTTCCTTTGAAGTCGCCTCATACTTGGCCAGTTCCTCTGCCTCTTTTCTTTCTCGCTCACGCCAGATTCTTTCCGCCTCCTTGGCCTCCTGCTCGTTCATCATTTTCCTGGCCTGGCTTTTTTCTTCCACGTCCTTGGCCAGGTCCTCCGGTGTCAGGGTACCATTATATAAGGCTTCGAACTGTTCTCCATCCAGGGTTTCGATTTCAAGTAGGGCCTGGGCCACTGCATGAAGCTTTTCCATATGTTGGGTGAGAATTCCTTCGGCCGTCTTATATCCTTCCTCAATGAGACTCTGGATTTCCTGGTCGATTTCCGAGGCCACTTCCTCCGAATAGTTTTTACGGGTAGAAAAATCTTTTCCTAGAAAAACTTCATCCGATGAGCTGTAATTCACCGGCCCCAGCTTGTCACTGAAACCATACTTGGTTACCATATCTCTGGCAATTTCGGTGGCACGCATAATGTCGTTGCTGGCTCCTGTGGAAATGTCATCCAAGGTGAGTTTTTCTGCCACACGGCCGCCCAACAGATGAACGATTTGTTCCTTCATATCCGTCTTGGTGCCATAGTACCGATCTTCCCGGGGCAACACCATGGTAAATCCACCGGCTCTCCCTCTGGGAATAATGGTAATCTGATGCACCGGATCGCTATTGGGTAAGCTATGGGCAACGATGGCATGGCCGGCTTCATGGAATGCCGTCAACCGACGCTCCCCTTCACTGATGACCCGGCTCTTCTTTTCCGGTCCCGCAATGACTTTCGTAATGGCTTCTTCGATTTCATCCATTCGAATCTTCAGTCCATTCCTTCGGGCGGTAATCAAGGCAGCTTCGTTCAGCAGATTCTCGATATCTGCCGGGGTGAAGCCCGGAGTCCTTCTGGCCAATACCACCGGGTCCACTTCCGGATCTAAGGGTTTGTTCTTCGCATGAACACGGAATACTTCCTCCCGTCCTTTGATGTCCGGAATTCCAATGACCACCTGGCGGTCAAATCGTCCCGGTCTCAGCAAGGCAGGGTCTAAAATGTCCGGTCGGTTTGTGGCAGCCAAAATGATGATCCCCACATGCTCGCCGAATCCATCCATTTCCACCAGTAGCTGGTTTAATGTTTGTTCCCGCTCGTCATGGCCGCCACCCAGGCCGGCACCACGTTTTCTTCCTACCGCATCAATTTCGTCAATGAATATGATGCAGGGTGCATTCTTTTTCGCTTGCTCAAACAGGTCTCTCACACGAGAGGCCCCCACTCCCACGAACATCTCCACAAAGTCGGAACCGGAAATGGAAAAGAAGGGAACCCCCGCTTCTCCGGCGGTGGCTTTGGAAATATAGGTTTTTCCCGTTCCCGGAGGACCCACTAGCAAAATCCCTTTTGGAATTCTGGCTCCCAGCTCCCGATACTTCTTGGGGTGCTTCAGGAAATCCACCACTTCCTCCAGCTCCTGCTTTTCTTCATCCAGCCCTGCCACCTCCGCAAAGGTGACTCGCTTCAGCTCATCGTCCTTGGCAATTCTGGCTTTGGATTTTCCAAATTGCATCACCTTTCCGCCGCTCTGTTGACGCATTATCATCACCCAGAACACCACAATCACTCCAATCAACAGTAGGGTAGGCAACATGGAAACATACCACGGGGTCACCACCGGCTCGTTGGATGAGTATTCCAAAGTGCCCGCCTCAATTTGAGGGAACACATACTTTTCGTTCAATAGTTGTATGTCTACCAGGGAAGAAGCATAGGCATACACCGTATCTCCGTTTTTCAATTCCCCGGTGAGCTTGGTTTCAGTAATGTTCAATTCCTGGACTCTTTCCGCCGCCAAATGGTTGGCAAAGGTGGAAAAGGGAACTTCCTCCATGGTCTGGTCTTGGGGCACGCCTCGATAAAACCATGCCATAAATATAACGATGGCAAAGATTAGCAAGTATACCCCTATGTTTTTAGCCATTCTGTTCAATGATCCAATATCCTCCTTCAAATTTTATATAATATCCTTCGCTTGTGCGGGTTCGAAGAGGCCATCCTGCCGGGAGAGAATCTCCCATAACCTCCTCCAGTATATCTTTGCCCAGCACCGCCACTACCTGGTCATTCATGGCAATCACCGGCAAGTCCTCTCGCAGCCTCCTGGGTATTTTTTCATCCACATAGTAATCTTGTAGCTTCTTGCGCCCCCCGCCGGACAAAAGCAGATAGTCTCCCGGCTTTCGGCTTCGAAGGCTAGCTCCTTGGGGAAGAGTGATCTTATCCAGTGCTTTCTCCCATCCCCAATCTCTCTCTTCTGTGTTTCCATGCTTTTCATCTTCCCGGAAAAAACGCATTTCTCCATAATTCATTTCACAACCATAACCTCCGGGTAGATGGATTCCGGCTCCGGTTCGATTCTGTTTCAGGAGCTCCTCCATGGCCGTCAAATGGCTTAATGTATAGTCTTGTTTCATTCCCAATCGATTCAGCATCTTCACATAAATTCTTTTCCGAAGGGAGGGGGCTACTTCCATGAGCAAGTCCCGACGAAGGGTATCCCATGACTTCATGGCATTTGTAAGGGCAGTCTCTGCCAACTGGTCCAGAAGGTCCCGATCCTCCCGAGAACCATCCGCCAAACGGCATAAAGCCTCTACAATATTGGGATTATATTCCTTTTCTAATATAGGGAATAGTTCCAACCGGATTCGATTTCTCTGATAGATGGGCTGGAAGTTGGTGGCATCCCGGTGAGGCATCTCGCCTTTCTCCTGTAAGTACTGTTCCAACTCATTCTTTGAAAAGCCCAGCAGTGGTCGAATCACCCATAGATTTCCGGCTTCCTGTCGCATATAGTCCATTCCGGCCAAACCGTCCGGTCCGGTGCCCCGAAGAATTCGCATCATCACCGTCTCAGCCTGGTCTTCCCTGTGATGGGCCAGGGCCACTTTCACCGGCAGATTTTCACCAAACCGGCCTCTATGGTAACGGGCAGCCTCCTGATAGGCTTCGTATCTTGCATCCCGCCCGGCTTCTTCGCTGGTTTGACCCTTCTCTTTCGCCCGGGCAGCACAATCTATCACCTTGGAATAACAGGGGACATCCAGCTCATGACACCACTGCTCCACCTGCTCTTGTTCCCGGTCACACACCCCCGGCCGAAGCCCATGGTTCACATGGACCGCTGCCAATCTGAGTCCCCATTCCTGCCGGATTTGGTGAAACAAATGAAAAAGGCACAAAGAATCAGGACCTCCCGAAAGGCCCACCAAGATTCCGTCGCCTTCATCTACCAGATGGTAATCCCGAAGAATCCTTACAAATCGGTCCATCATGGCTTTTTCCATGGTTTTATCCATCATTTCAAAAAATTATACCACATTTTTTTGTTTGCAACAACAAAAAAGACCCTGATTCCAGGGTTCTTTCTTGGTACATTGCCGGAGCATGGGGCTAAAAGACCACACTCCCCGCAATATAGTTCGCCGCTGTTTCCAAACCCATTCCTTCAAAAACATAGGAGTCGTCCGCACGGAAGGACACCGTATCCCCCTCGTAAGACACCTCTTCATATACTCCCGCATCCATGGCCGCCTGATAGGCTTGCTCTCCATGGGCTTTTTCCTTGTATTGGGTTTCGCTCAGGGTATACGCATAGGTCCCCTCTTCAAAAACATAGGTGATTACTGCGGAAAAATACTCACTCTCTCCTCTCGCTACTACATTACCATCCTCAATGGTTACCACCGTAGTGGCATCCTGGGTGTTAGTGGTAGGAACATAGGGGTCTTCTTCCTGTTGTCCTCCACAAGCTACCAAGGCCAACATCAGTAATAGCGCTAATAATACGACGAAAAGCTTTTTCATATGGTTCTTCCCTTTCTGCGATACATTCTTTTTCTTTTTATTCTTAGTGGGATATGTCAAAAAAGCGTTGCCCGTTCTCCCGGGTCTTCCTGGCCACTTCTTCATAGGAAACCCCTTTGATTTCCGCCACCTTTCGAGCCACATGCTCCACATAGGGAGATTGGTTGGGCTTGCCTCGGTGAGGCACCGGTGTCAAGTAAGGTGCATCCGTTTCAATCAGCAAATAGTCCAGGGGGACCGCTCTCACCACATCCTGAAGGCGACGTGCATTGTCATAAGTTACCGGCCCTGCCACGGATATGGTGGCTCCCAACTTGATATATTGCAGGGCTTGCTCTTTGCTGCCACTATAACAGTGCAACAATACCCGTGCATCCTCCTTCTGAATCTCCCCCGGTCTCTTGGGAAACCAGCTTCTTCTTTGGGAAGAAAAAGCCCCTTCTTCCTTCAGGATGCGCATAACATCCTCGTGGGCATCCCGGTCGTGGATCACAATGGGCATCTGTAATTGGTTGGCCAACTGAATCTGCTGGGAAAACCAATATTGTTGATCCTCTTTGGGAGACAGGTTTCGATAGTAATCCAATCCCATTTCTCCAATAGCCTTGGCCTTCGGATGTCGAGCCAACTCCTCCAGTAATTGCAACTGGTCGTGGTCAAATCCACTGGCTTCATGGGGATGACAACCCACCACCGCATAGCACCAGGGAAAGCGTTTGGCATGGTCCAGGGCCATGGCCGAAGATGCCAAATCAAATCCGATATCCATCACATAGGAAACGGAAGAACTCTGAATGGCTTGAAAGAGGGCCTCTCGTTGCTCCGGATTGTAAGTCTCATTATTTAAATGGGTGTGAGAATCAAATAACATCACCATCTCCAATCCGCCACTACGTAACCGGATTCCCGTCCTCCGCTACTGTGGTGACAAATTCAAATCGCTCTTTGCCATCTACCAGATTATCGGCAAACATCAGCATCCCTTTGGATTCCAATCCACGAAGCATTCGGGGCTTCAGGTTGGCTACCACGATTACCTTCTTGCCCACACAATCCTTCGGATCATGGGACTGGGCTACTCCGGAAATAATCTGCCGGGTTTCTGTACCCATCTTCACCTGAAACACCAATAATTTATCCGCCTTGGGATGGGCTTCCGCTTGTAAAATGGTACCCACTCGAAAATCAATTTGGTCAAACACATCGTATTCGATCTCTGGCTTCAGGTCCAATGGAACGTTGGGGTTTTTTTCCGCTTCCTTCATGGCTTCCAAGGCCTCCAGTTCTGCCTCCACATCCATTCTAGGGAAAATAGGCTCTCCCCGTTTCACTTCTTCGCCACCCATTCGATGAAACTGGAAGGCATCTTCCCAAACTGGCTCTTGATTTTCAATACCCAACTGTCTCCGGATTTCCATGGTGGTGGAATGCATAAATGGATAAATCAACACGGAAACGATGCGAAGGGTTTCTGCCAGGTGATACATCACTACATCCAGCCTTCCTCGATTGGATTCCTCTCTGGCCAGTACCCAAGGTGTATTCTCATCGATATATTTGTTGGCTCTTCGAACTACCTGCCAAATGGATTCCAAAGCCAGGTTGAACTCGAAACGGTCCATATGGTCTTCCACCTTCTCGGCGGCTCCCAAAGCCACTGCCTGTAATTCCAGGTCGGATGTGGTAAACTCCCCTTTCTCCTCCGGTTTCCCCGGCACCTTGTAATCACAGTATTTCCCAATCATGCTGACGGTACGGGACACCAAATTCCCCAGATCATTGGCTAAGTCGTAATTCATCCGCTTAATCATTATTTCACTGGTAAACAAACCATCCTGTCCAAAGGTATACTCTCTCAGCAGAAAATACTTCAGGGCATCGATACCATAGCGGTCAATCAGTTTCACCGGGTCCACTACGTTTCCTTTGGATTTGCTCATCTTGCCCCCTTCCAGGAGAAGCCATCCATGACCCAACACTTGTTTGGGTAGCGGCAAATCACAGGACATCAACATGGCAGGCCAAATGATAGAATGGAATCGTACGATTTCTTTCCCCACCAAATGAACATCGGCGGGCCAGTATTTCTCAAACAAAGAGGGGTCATCTGGCCAGCCCAACGCCGTGATATAGTTTGAAAGAGCATCCAACCAAACATAGATCACATGTTTGTCATCGATAGGTACCGGGATGCCCCAGTCAAAAGAAGAGCGGCTGATACATAAGTCCTCCAGCCCTTGTTTCACAAAAGCAACCATCTCATTTCTACGGGTATCCGGCATCAGAAAGGCCGGGTTGGTTTCAAATAATTCCAATAGGGCCGGGGCATATTTGGACATACGGAAAAAGTAGGCTTCTTCCTGCGCCTTTTGAACCGGCCGCCCGCAATCCGGGCAACAGCCCTCTTGAAGCTGACTTTCCGTCCAGAAGCTTTCACAAGGAGTACAATACATACCCTCGTATTCCCCTTTATAGATATCTCCCTTTTCGTACATTTTCAAGAACATGGCCTGTACTCGCTTAATGTGCCGGGGCTCCGTGGTTCGAATGAAATCATCGTAGGAAATTTCCATGGTCTTCCAAAGCTCTTTGATGTTTCCTACAATCTTGTCCACATATTCCTGAGGACTCATTCCCGCTTTGTCTGCAATGGTCTGAATCTTTTGCCCATGCTCATCCGTACCGGTTAAGAAATGAACATCGTAACCGGCAAGCCGTTTGAACCGGGCCATGGCGTCCGCCATCACAGTGCAATAGGTATGTCCAATGTGCAAGTTGTCACTGGGGTAGTATATGGGTGTACTGATATAATAAGTGCCTTTTTTCTCTGTCATAATTATCCTTCCTTTCTGTTCTCCTTCGAATGGGAAAGAGAACGCGCAGGACCCCTTTGATCCCATTTCGCAACGCATAGTATATCACGAAAAACCGGGGGATGGCAACCGAATCACGACGGGTTGTCTTCCTCTTCCTCCGGGTTCATTCCATAAATTTCTCGAATCATGGCTTCCGTGTCTCTGGCATTGGCATGCCAAAAGGATAATTCCCCAATGGGGCCGGAGTTGCCAGGAACCATATATGTGCTAAAATCCGTCCCGTCCATGCCCACAGCCAGTCGAGCCAATCGAGTGGCAAACTTCACATCAATATCCGAATCCACGTTTTGGGAGACCACCTTGGCGGTTTTCACAATGCCGTATTCCAATCCCTGGTCAAAGGCCGCCTTCATGAATTTTTGCTGAGTCCCGATTCTGCCGATATCTCCTTCCCGATATCCTTGAGAACCTCCACTGCCCTTTCGGAAACGGATATATTGAACCGCCTTCTCTCCATCTAACACCTGATAGCCTTCTTCAATGTCAATATATAAAGGAGGGGTGGCCCTGGGGTCTTCGTAGTGCATGTAGAATTCCACGTCGATGGGAACCCCGCCAATGGCATCTACCATGGTCTTTATCCCCTCATAATCCACCACCGCATAGTAATGAATGGGCATTCCCAATAGCACATCGCTAACCGCCGTGGCCAGACCTACAATGCCTTCGTCACGATGCACCGCATTGATCTTTTGGCCTCCCAAATTTCTCTCTTTTCTCGGATAGTTGGTATCTCTGGGCACGGATATCAAATCCACTTCCTTGTTTTTCAAATCCAGACTGGCTACCATGATCACATCGGTAAGCCCTTCATTGATACCTACCAGCAGCACATTCATCCGTTTGGCATCCTGGAATTCCTCATAGAAAGGACTATCCGGATCTACAATCACATTCAATTCTTCCATTAAATTATTGGTGCCCGAGAACAATCGAACACCACCCAGTTCCCGTAGCCCAAAACCCAGGGCCAGGAACAACAAGGTGGCGGCTAACAACACCGGAAGGAACACTTTCCAGAAGTCTTTCCAGATAAAGTTTTCTTTTATGGTAGAAATGGGATTCTTCATTCTTCTCCTTGCAATCATCAGTTGGTAAAGAATCGTAATAAGAATATGTCTTCTAGGTAACGATTACCTTCCCAAAACCTAGTTCCACCGCCAGATTTCGTAATTCTTCCATGGTCTGGTTATTGGGTACTTTCAAGCCCTTCAGCATTTCTTTTCGCACCCCCATGGGTCGATATTTTATCAGCCGGTAGGTGGCTTGCTTTCTGTACTCTCCCAAGAGGCATGCCACGGTGCGAATGGTTTCTTCCGAGTCGGTTCTCCCCGGAACCACCACGGTGCGGATCTCTTCCAGTTTCCCACTTTGGGCCAAAAAAACCAAATTGTCCAACACTTGGACGTTGGAAGCGCCAATTAGTTCCCGATGCATCTCCGGGTTTCCTTCCTTCACATCCAAGAGAATACCGTCCGTCACTTTCAGAAGCTCCGGGTCCTTTCGAAAATCATAGGACCCGTTACTGTCAATCAACGTGGTCAAGTCCCCTCCCCCCGGAGCCTTGCCTTTCCCCCGCTCTTTTATATCCGAAAAAAAATCTCTTAGAAACTCCGGATGTAATGTACATTCCCCACCGGACACGGTGACTCCCCGCACAAAGGGGGCATTGGCCAACACTCGATTCGTCACCTCCGCCGGGGTCATCCAGGTAAGGGAAACCGCAGGATCCTTTAAATCGATGGTTTCCGGATTGTGGCAATAGGCACAATTGAAATTGCAGCCTTGAAGAAATACGGCCGTGCGATTTCCACGGCCGTCGACAATGCTATGATTGAGAATCTTATGGACGGGAGCCTTGTGATCTTGATTCATGGATTATTCTTCCTCTACCTTTCTCACTTTTCTCTCTTCAATTTTGGATTTCTGTCGAGAGGTGAGCCCCAACACCACGGTGTCATTTAATACGGCCTCTCCTTTTTCCAAGGCATCCATATCGCTTCGTTTCACCAGATATCCAGTAATCCGAATCACGTCGCTGTCGCTGGAATAGGTAGAAATGTATCGCATGCCGGAGTCAAATGCACCCTTAAATATATCCAACACCGCCTCCGGGTTTTTCGCTGCCGTAGAATCAAAGGGGAAGATATCTCCTGTGCCCGATGGGAAGTATTTGTGGAACAGTGCTGCGTGGCGGATATGGTCGTATAAAGGAAGCTCGCTGCCAATGGCAATCCGAGTTCCGGGGCTAATGCCGGAATCCGCATCGGTTCCCACCTGGGCATGAAGCATGAATCGTCCTTTCCAGAAAGGACAGTGAGGATTTTCATGATGATCCACTCTGTCTTTTATGAAATCCATGATTTCCAGAGCCAGGTTGTCTGCCCCCACGTCATATCCGAACTTCCCGTCCTTCCCCTCTTTTTCCATCAAGGTATTGACGCACTCATTCATCCCCACCACTCCAAAAAGTCCATTGAATCGGTCCGGCTGAATAAAGCCTTCCTTCACCAGAAAGTTGGTTCGGAAGAAGGGTGTCTCATTCACTAAAAATTCAATTTTTGCATCCATAAAAGCCAACATGGTATCAATGGCCCATGGCAAAGCCCGAGTCATAAAGTCTTCTTTGTCCTTGGCCCCTTCTGCCACTCTGGCCAAAATCAATCGGGTCAATGTATAAGCGCCACCGGCTACGGGCAACCCGTTGTAACAACTGGCAATGCCGTAATGATCTCCCAACTCCTCACGGAAGAGAGAATCCTTGGCAAAGCTGGGCTTGGCACAATCCAATGCGGTTTCGATGGCTAACGCACCCAGTTCGTCCGGTGTCACCTTGGGATCGTAAAGCAAGGTCAGATTAGGCGTTGAATCTTGCAGCACCCTTTCGGCCCGCAAAATCAAGCGAATGGTTTTGCTGTCCTCCGGGCCGATGTTCCCATGACAAAATGAATCGAAAACCGTACGGTCGATGGTTCGTAAAAACATTTTGATCATTTGAAAGGAGGTTTCCTCTCCCCCGGTTTTTTCGATTTCCTTCACTACAAAGGGCTCCAGCATTCGGTCCAGTCTTCCGATATACACCGGGAAATGAGTGACCGAAGGAACGGAAGAATACATGGCCAGCAAAGCCGTTAGGGCATCCAGCAAAGTTTCCGGAGGCGAAAGACGAAGAAAATCAGACCCTTTTTCCATCAGCTTGGCATAGTCCGGTAATATATATCGGGGCATATAGGTGACATCCCCTTCGTTCAGGTCGCAAATCCAACCCTTTGCCTTCATGTCCCGATAATCCGCCTCCACCTGGGCATCCATTCCCGGGGTATCCAAAAGATCCCGACCCGCCGCCGCCAGTGCATAGGTCATTTGGTGAGGGGTCAATGTTTCATCGGTGATAATGACTTTCACCTTGTCTTGATGTTGGGCTAAAGTCCACCTTTTTCCTTGTTCTTCTGCCATTTTCATGCCTCCTTCATATTCTATCATTATTATATACCTCCTTTTGAAAAAACAAAACAGGTTAAAAGCCCGTGGATTTGTGCTATAATGACCGTTATGAAAAGAATATTACGTATATATATCCCCTATATCCCATTGATTTTCCTTACAGGCGGCTTGATTATTATGCAAGCACTGCTTCAGTTGGAATTACCCAAGCTGATGGCACAGATCATTGATCAGGGAATCGTGCTGGGAAACTTATCACTGATATATGGTACGGGGGCTACTATGCTGGGGCTGACTCTCCTGGTATGCATAGCCGCAGTCTCCGTTTCTTTTTTGGGTGCTCGGATTTCTTCTCGCTCCGCTGCCAAACTGCGTTCCAACCTGTTCGATCAGGTCACCCGATTCGGTAGTGCAGAAATCGAACACTTTGGAACCTCCTCCTTAATTACCCGAGCTACCAACGACGTGCTGCAAATTCAAAATACTTCGTTAATGCTGCTCCGCATGGGATTCTTCGCCCCCGCCATGGGTATCGGGGCTTTATTGATGGCCATTCGAACCAATCGAGATTTGACCTGGACCATCGTAGTGGCTTTGGCCGCCTTGTTGATACTGATTGTCATTTCCGTCTCCTTATCATTACCAAAATTCAGAATCCTACAAAAGCTGATGGACCGACTGAATCTAATCGTCAACGAAAGACTGTCCGGTCTATTAGTGATTCGCGCATTCCACCGGGAAACTTCCGAAGAACAACGATTTGACAAGGCGAATATGGATTTGATGAAAACCAATCTTTTCGTCAGTCGACTCATGTCCTTCATGATGCCGGGCATGACATTGATCATGTCTTATGGTTCTCTCTTGGTGGTTTGGGCCGGAGCCGGACTGATTCAACAAGATCGGCTGGCCATTGGAGATATGATGGCCTTTATCCAATATGCCATGCATGTGGTCATGTCATTTTTGTTTCTCACTATGTTTTTCATCATGTTGCCAAGAGCCATGGTCTCCGCTCAGCGTGTACAAGAGGTGCTTTCCATGGAGCCTAGAATTTCCGAAGTCTGTTTGGAAGACCAGGAAAATTTATCTCTGAGCACCCCGGGAGAGGTGGTCTTTGAAAATGTGTGTTTCCGCTATCCCGATGCCGAGGAAGATGTACTTCATGACATTTCCTTTCGAGCAAAACCAGGTACCTGGACCGCCATTGTGGGGGGTACCGGCTCTGGAAAATCCACCCTCATTAATCTTTTGCCACGATTCTACGATGTAACCCAAGGAAGTATAACCGTAGACGGAGTAGATATCCGTCATCTTTGCCACGAAAATCTAAGGCAACTGATCGGTTATGTCCCCCAAAAGGGTGTCCTGTTTTCCGGCTCCATTCGCTCCAATGTCACCTATGCTAATCCGGAAATGGACGAAACCACCTTGACACAAGCCATGAAGATCAGTCAATCCTATGAGTTTGTGGAGGAAAAGCCGGAGGGGTTGGAAACATCCATCGCCCAGGGAGGCACCAATGTGTCGGGAGGCCAAAGGCAGCGACTCAGCATCGCCCGGGCCATCGCCAAGAATTCTCCCATATATATCTTTGACGATAGCTTCAGCGCTTTGGATTTCGCCACAGAGGTGTCTTTGCGCAAGGCCATGCTCCACTCTTTGGGAAATCGAACGGTTTTTGTAGTGGCTCAGAGAATTAGTACCGTAAAGGATGCCCATCAGATCGTCGTGTTGGAAGAAGGAAAAGTGGCTGGGATTGGAACACACTCACAGCTATTGGACACTTGTCCCGTATACCGGGAGCTGGCAGCCTCTCAGCTTCAGATTACTTCGGAAGGGGGTAATGCCAATGGCAGGTCCTAAGATTCGCCCCGGACGAGGTCCTGGCAGTGGAGGGGGTCCGGGGGCAGCCATGATGCCGGGAGAAAAACCGAAAAACTTCCGTGGAACCATGTCCACTTTGGGTGGATATTTAAAACCCTATCGCGTGAAGCTGGTACTGGCATGCGTAGCCGCCCTATTTTCAGTGGTGTTTTCTGTGGTATCTCCATTGATACTTGGAATGGCTACCGACGTGGTAGCAGACTCTGTGTTGACGGATCAACCCTTGGACTTCACCAAGCTAGGTCAATTTATAGTGGTTTTACTTTTTCTATATGGGGTGTCCGCCTTGTTTTCCGGGTGGCTGGGTTTTCTCATGGCGGGAGTGGCTCAGAAAATCAGCTATCAACTCCGAAAGGATTTATCGGAAAAACTGGATCGCCTGCCCCTCTCCTATTTCGACCACCGAACCCATGGAGAAATCTTATCCCGGGTGACCAATGATGTGGACACGGTGAATACCACACTCAATCAAACCCTTTCCCAAATCGTTACCAACGGAATTACCATTTTGGGGATTTTGGTCTTGATGATATATATCAATCCCCTCATGACCCTCATCGCTCTGTTGACCATACCCCTCTCCTTATGGGTCATCCGTCAAATCGTGAAACGCTCCCAAGGACACTTTAAGGATAATCAAAGGTTTTTGGGACAAGTAAATGGCCACATCGAAGAAATGTTCTCCGGCCATATTATTGTGAAAGCCTTTAATGGGGAAAAACAGTCCAAAGAAATCTTTGAGAACTGGAACCACCAATTGGCCCGGGCCGGAGAAAAATCTCAATTCTTATCCGGCACCATGATGCCTCTTATCAACATGATTGGTAACCTGGGTTTCATTCTGGTCTGCGTGGTGGGAGGTACCTTAGCCTTCCAAGGCCGCATGACCATAGGAAGTATTCAGGCCTTTGTCCAATATATTAGAACCTTCAACCATCCCATCGCCCAGCTGGCCAATGTGGCCAACGTGCTTCAATCTACCGCCGCAGCGGCAGAGCGGGTTTTTGAGGTATTGAAGGAAGAGGAGGAGCTGCCGGATTCCGAAAAGGAATCACCTTTGGGGGTGGATCAGGTTCGTGGTGAAATCACCTTTGACCATGTTTCTTTTCACTATCCCACCCAGGAGGAGAACCCTCAACCTCTCATCAAGGACTTCCACTTTGTAGCCAAACCAGGTCAACGAATCGCCATTGTGGGTCCTACTGGCGCGGGTAAAACCACCATCGTCAAGCTCCTACTACGTTTCTATGAGCTGACTAGTGGAAGAATTCTGGTAGACGGAGTGGATATCACCACCATCCCCAGAAAAGAATTGCGTTCTATCTTCAGCATGGTGCTTCAGGACAACTGGCTATTCAGCGGTACCATCGAAGAAAACATTGGATATGGCTCTGCCAATCCTACTAAAGAAGAAATTGTGAGTGCCGCCCACTCTGCCCATATCCACCATTTCATCAAAACCCAACCCGGCGGATACCATATGGTCATCCAGGAAGAAGCCGGTAATTTGTCCCAGGGACAAAAGCAACTGATGACGTTGGCCAGGGCTTTTCTGGCGGATTCTCCCATTCTCATATTGGATGAAGCCACCAGCTCTGTAGACACCCGTACGGAAGCACAAATCCAGAAGGCCATGGCACAGCTCATGGAAGGGCGAACCAGTTTTGTCATTGCTCATCGCCTTTCCACCATTGTGGATGCGGATGTGATATTAGTGATGAAAGACGGGGATGTAATAGAAAAAGGAACCCACCAGGAGCTGCTGGCTCAAGGTGGATTCTACAAAACCCTTTATGAAAGTCAATATCTATAAAATATCCTGTGATTCCATCTGCAATCACAGGATATAGATGCTATTTGTCATCATCCCGGAAACTGTGGTAGCCCCGCCCCTGGTACTCATCCCCCACGTTTCTTCCGGTGATGGTGTATTTTTTTAGAATCTTTTCCAGTTGGGGATTCTTCTCCAGCTCCTTCTCACAAAGCGCCTTCTCATAGGGGGTAAGGGTCTCCAATGGCTTCATATGATCTCTTATGGGCAGTGGCAAAAACCACAGATACAGGCCGGGAGTAATCACCCACAGGTCCAGGACCAACCATGCCAGTACCCAATAAACCACACCCTCTCTTCCACTGATTTCAATGCCTCCATAAACAGAGGCTAAAAATCCCAGAATAAAGATAATCATCGGCATATAGAACCGTTCCAATCGACGGATTCCCTTTACCATAAGAGGATCATACCATAATTTCCGACGCTTCTTGGAGAAGTAGCTGGCCCCCCTGAAATTGGTATAAGCTACAAAAGTTGCATCTTTCATGTCCTGCCAAGTGGGCATTGTCGAGAATCCTGTGGTGTCTTCTTCTGTCTTCTCTGCCCCCTGGCCATAGGCCACCAGAGTCTCGATGGTTCTTCCTTCTCCCATCAGCTTGAGAGAAGCTTCTTGTTCCCTTTCCCCGAAGATAACCAACTGGTCCCCGGGGCGGAGGGATACGGTATCTTGATCCATTACCGCCACCAGATACCCGGACTCGCAATAGTATCCCCGGGCATAATAGGGTCTGTCCTGTTCAAGAAATCCGGAAGGTAATTTTTGGTTTATTGCCTCCGAAGACAAAGTCAGCAATCGCAATTGGCCTACCTGTCCCTCTTGAACCATCAGATTGTAATCCTGAGCCTTCCCAAAGCTTTGTGTGGAAACACCTCCATGAAAGGTATGGGGCTGAAAAGGCTCCAACCGAAATGATTTTTCCCCTTGATGCACCAATACCAATTCCCCCGCCAGCAACATCAAGTGCCGTTGGTAGTGAGGAAGAGGCGTGAATAGGGAGGATTCTAACTGAATTTCCGCCCGACTCAACCGAAAAATGAAATCTCGATTTTCATAGGATGAGTTCTCCGGATATCGAAAAATCTCCCATGTGGTTCCACCGGACCAACGGGCTTCTATGGCCTCTTCTTTTCGGATGATTCCATAGGATTTTTCGCTCATTTCTTTTTTATCCTTTCGAAGCAAGCCTTCCCTTACGAGTCCCCAACCTCAATGTAATTCCCAAAAGCAAAACAAAGTAAACCGCCATGATAGCCACTACGGTAAACAACAACAAGGTGGATTTGGGTGCCATGCCAATCAGAATCAACATAGGCAACGCAAACACGATGGCGGAGCAGCTACCGGTAACCAGGTTATTGGCGGCCGGTGTTTTTAAGGTGGGATCGATTTCACGAAGCAGCAGAATCCCGGAGCTTACGGTACCGGTCATCATGCCGAACATGGACATAAATCCTTCGTAATAATATTCCGGGTATAGTATCTTGGTAACTCGCTTCATGTAATAGAATGTACCAAATCCACCGGCAAATGACATTAAGATGAACACAATCCAGTTCCCGGATAAATCCCCAATTTCTATAGATGCAATACCTGCTACAATCATCACATCAAAGGCCAGTCCGGAAATGCGGCTCAGCAGATAATTGTTTTGATATTGACGTGTCATGATGGAACGGTTCTTTAAATGGCGAAGGACGAATCGGAGCAGCATGGCCAACAGAGATCCCACGATGAAGTTAAATCCCCACAAGAGACTGTTTACCGAGTCGCCAGCTGCCGGGGATATTCCATTGATTCCCGAAGTCAAGCCCCATGTGGTGAGATAAGTTCCCAAGTACACCAACACCACCAGCGCCACCTGTACCGATAGTCGGTCCACCGATTCCGCCACCGGAATCTCATCCTTATGCTGAAACATATCGATGGTCACAGACCCGGATATTTCTTCATACCCATTCCCTCGAATCAATCCCTTGCGGCGAAGTACATTCAGATAGATTACGCCCGCCACACAGGCCCAAAGAAATCCCATGGCCGCAATGGCCAGTGCGAAGGATCTTCCGCCGGTCATGCCCATGCTCTCGTAGATGGTGCCCACATTGTTGGCCTGTCCGGGACCTTGTCCATATCCCATAGGCAATAGGATTCCCGCCGCCTTGAAGAACTGGGGCATAAATGTATATCCCACTCCAATGGTAATCAACAGCCCCATCAGCCCTTGAAACAAATATACGCTGACAATCAGGGACCCGCTTCGCACCCCCACCCAGCGGCCGGTCTCCTCTATAGTGGAAGGCTCCGGCACCCGCAGGGTCATGGCGATGAACCCCAAAGCAATCCCGTGATAGGTAATCATCTCCAACAGTTCCAACTGCATATTGAGAATTCCCGTAGAACGAAGAATCAATAGCAAAAATCCCCCCAATACTGCCGTGGGCATTAAGGAATTACGAATGATGGGAAAATTCCTGCGAAGGGCATTTGCCGCCAAAACCGTAGCGGCGATGATTCCAAATTGGACCACCACATTCCATAGGCCTACATTTGCTGCGGAAAAATCCATGGATAAATCTCCTTTCGAATCAAACTCTTCTAACGTCTCCATTTCCGGTCAAGTACTTATATAGAACCACATATTTTCGAGCGCTTCTGGGAAACTTGGACTTAATCTCATAATGGGCATTTCCGGAGGAAAATACAATGGACTGTTTCCCATGCACGTTCATATCAATAATTTCTTCAAAGGGAAACGCGTACTCTCCCAGGGTGATTCGATCTCCATATAGGCAAAGAGTACCCATGGCCAGTTGAATTCTCTTATGAGATACCGGGTCCATGAGGTACAGCAGCTGCCCCGGATCGGAAAATGCTTTTTTTGTTCCCATCTGCTGAGCGACTCCGGCCATCTCCTCCACCTGCCAGTTGTCCCAATCCGTTACGGTGTGGTAGGGCAGATTCTTCCCATGAAGAATTCCATACTCGTCTATGGTAGAACAAAGTTCGCAAGCGGTACAGAAAAAATCATTACCCTTGCTTCGCAGGGTGCCTATTTCCCCACATGACGGGCACATATATAAAGTGATTTCCAACCACTCCGCCAGGTTCTTTCCGCTATAGGCGATGGGGTTTTCCTTCTGTCGGGCATAGGCATCCTCGTGAAGATCCCTTTGGATCAGCTCGTTGATTTCCTTGTCCGTCATATGCTTCAATTCTTCGAAAGGATAGACGCCCACCACATAACCCTTCATTTTCCCTTTTCGATTTTTTGCCGCCCACCGGGGGCTGGTAAAGTAACCACCTTCAAAGCGATAGGTTACCAGAGTCGTTTGACAAACCTTCACTAATTTCCCCGTTGCCGGCGCAATGGGATGGGTCACCCCATTGAAACTTCGATGACCTTCCGCAAAAATGCAAATAGAATGGCCCTTTCGAATTCTTCGCATCACATCCTTTACCGCCCCTGCATCCGCCGTGCTTTTCAGCTTGGACACGGGTCCCGCCACCCAGTCAATGACCACGGAGCGCCAACCCCAGCTCAAAACATGTTCGCTGGCTAAGAAGTACATATGGCGAGGGAAGCTGCGGGAAATCAAGATAGGATCCACATTGATATTGTGGTTGGCTAAAATCAAACAGGGCCCCTGAATCCCTTTGGCTTTTTCACTTTTAATGCGAAAAATCCATCCGCTGAAGGGATAGAGAATCAGACGTATGATTCGATATAATAAGATGTGCCTTTTGGCATGTTCCATTTTTTATGCGGGAGAACCTGCGGTCTCCACCTCTCCTATTTTCTCTAATTCCTCCTGCTCCAACACAGTATATGCCACTTTTCCCACCAAGGTTTGCGGCAAGGAATCTCGGTATTCGAAATCATATGGCATGGCATATTTGGCGATATTTTCTTTGCAATGCTCATAGATACTCTCCTTCACATCATCGGTGGGTTCAAATCCCGGCTTCAACACCAGGAAAGCCTTCACCTTCTCCATTTTATAGGGATCCGGCACACCGATTACGGTGGACATGGATACTGCGGGATGGGCATCCAACACATTTTCGATTTGAGATGGGTAGATGGAGTAACCGGAGGAAACAATCATCCGTTTGATGCGTTGCTTGAAATAGACAAACCCTTCCGAATCGATGACACCCAAGTCTCCGGTATGAAGCCAGGTGTGCCCGTCTTCATGAAGACGTAATACCTGGGCGGTTTCTTCCGGGTTATCCAGATATCCTTGCATCACGGAAGGGCCGGTTATGCAGATTTCCCCTTCCTCTCCATAAGGAACCTCCTCCACCGAATTCACCTTGCATATTTTGTAGTAGGTGTCCGGGAAGGGAATGCCAATGCTCCCCTCTCTATAAAAATCCTTGGGAGTCAGACAACTGGCGGTTACACATTCCGTAGTGCCATAGCCTTCCCGAATTTGAATTTTTGCTCCTTGCTGTTTTAAAAAGGCATCCACCTTCTTCTTCAGTTCAATGGAAAGAGAATCTCCGCCGGAGAAGACGCCTTCCAGGCAGGACAAGTCCACCTTCACCATATGCTTATTGCGCAATAAGGCTTCAAATAAGGTGGGAACCCCTGCGATATAGTTGGGTTGATATTTTTTCAAAAGCTCCGCATAGGTATCAGCACTAAACTGAGGCACCAGGATTTCCAGACAACCATAGCACATGCCGGTGTGAATGCCCACCCCCAGACCAAAGCCGTGAAATACCGGCATAATGGCCAGCATTCGGTGACCCGCCACCAGGCAATCACCGGCGGCTGCCGTCTGCATGGCCAGGGCATTGAAATTTAAGTTGGATAATAGAATTCCTTTGGTAGTTCCGGTGGTTCCACCGCTATATAGAATCGCTCCCGTGTCTTCGCCCTTTACCTGCGCCCGAAACTCTCCCGTATACTGTTTTCCCACGTCCATGAAATCACGATAAAAAACCACCCCGGGGCCCACCGGCACCTGAGGGATTTTTCGCCCCTTCTTCAGCCAATATCCCAAAGAAACCAAAGGTTTCAATTCGTCGCTGATGGAAGTAACAATGATATTTTTTAAAGAAGGTGCATGCTTTCTGGCCTCTTGGAATTTTGGGAAAAATCCATCCAAGGTCACCGCCGCCACACTATGGGAACAGTTCAAATAGAACTCCACTTCCTTTTGTGCGGATAAGGGGTGAATCATATTGGGAATTCCTCCCATGCGATTCAAACCGTAAAACATCACCAATGCTTGGGGCGAATTGGGTAAACAAATGGTGACACGTTCTCCCTTTTTCACACCCAGGGCCACCAACGCTTTGGCACAGGTATCCACATCCTGAAAGAACTCCCGGTAAGTGGCTCTCTTCCCCAGGAAATCATAGGCTTCATAATCCATAAAGCCCTGTGTCTGTGCCTGTTGCTCCAGAAAGTCAATCATTGAACCTTGCGGGTAGGTAAGACGAGCTGGTATGGACCCGTAGGCACTTAACCAGGGCGCCTTCAAAGAAACATCATTCATCATAATCCACGGCCTCCTTTATCGGGGCTTCCAACAATTTTGGGTTGGCAATCAAGTACTTTAGGAGCTTTACGGAACGGGCAAAATAGAAGCCATCAGCAATTCTCTCATCCAAGGTGATTCCAAAATTCACCACCCAACGAGGAATAATGTTTCCCCCTGAATCCACCACAGGCATTCGATGGACGTGGCCAATGGTAATCATAATGGAATTGGTTCCGTAATTATTCAAATGATGGTAACAGGCATCGCACTTTATGCTTCCTAGATTGGAAACCAATACACTGGCATAATTCGTATCGCTATTACAGATGGACTTTGGCATCCATCCGTGGAAGTCCAAAAATCGAAAAACGGTCATAATAAAACGCATCACCAACCGGGGCATTTTGCTGAGAAAATCCAAAAGGCCGTCCACCTCCGCCTTCCCATGATCCCGCATTTCCTCCACGTCCCCTGCAATCTTCTGCTGTAGGTCTTTTAGGGTCATTTCCCCCCTAACATCCAGCACCATAATCATCTCCTGGGCTTCATCCTGAAAAAACCGCTTCACCATAAAGGCAAAGGTCAGCTTCTTTCGCTGATAGTACCGCCTTCCGGCAACGAA
This sequence comes from uncultured Oscillospiraceae bacterium, assembly GCA_964450985.1. Lineage (GTDB taxonomy): Bacteria > Bacillota > Clostridia > Peptostreptococcales > Anaerovoracaceae > JAAZGD01. The sequence goes on from CAYVFH010000007.1 coordinate 25,461, forward strand.
CCGGTTCAGATAGGGTCGATGATACAATGTCTTGGCCAAAGCAGCAATAAAATAATGAAAGGGGGTCACTTTCGCATCCGGGTTCTCCCCTTTCACTCGCTCCAATTCTTCCATCAAGTCCGTTACATCGATGGTTTCATACAGGTATACCTCGGAATCGCATCGATTGGGAAACAGAAAGGGCATCATGGCATGTACGCCATCCAGCCCCCGAATCCGGGTCCCGTCCCAACGATCTCCTCGTCTCCTCTTATTTTCCAAATCTATCGACCCTCGGTCCTTTCATTGATATGATTCCCTATTATATCAAATATGAGGATAATTTCAATAGATTGCCGTGACCTACCCCTGATTTGTTAGGCTCTCAAGCTGCCATAATTCCTCCTGGGAGGGCACCTTGTTTTCCGGCATAAAATCTGCAATTCGAGATACGTTCATCAAATGGGTGTAGGTCAGGTTTTCAGATATGGAATTGTTCCCCCAGGTTCCACACCCCAAGGTATTTGTGGGATTCAATCCATTAAAAAAGCTGCCCCCTGCACTGAAGGAACATGCCTGGTTCACCAGGAAACGGGAAACCGACAATTGTAATCCTGCATACTCTATATTCTCCCGATTGTTGGAATGAATGGCCACACTATGGCCTTTCCCCTCTACCTCCAGGTTGGCTTTGGCCATTTCCACACCTTCTTTGAAATCATCATACCCATGGACTACCAATACCGGGCACATTTTCTCCTTGGTGAGAAGTTCTTCTTTTCCATAGCCTTCTCCCTCCACCACAATCACCCGACAATCTTCCGGCACACCAAGCCCTGCCAGTTCTCCTATCTTTTGAGCCGACTGTCCGATGGCATGACGATTCATTGACCCTTCCGGAAACAAGGCTTCCCGAAGGGTATCTCTCTCGGAATCCTGCCGCAAGACCAAACAGCCCTCCTCCTCAAAGCATTTCATAATTTCTTCCTTGTGTTCCTTGGGGAATATGGCGCTTTGCTCTCCGGAGCAAATGATACCATAATCAAATGCTCTACCGGCCACCAACTTGGATACGGCTTCCCGGTAATCGATGCCCCGGTCCAAAATGCATTGCACATTGCCGGCGCCCACACCCAGGGCCGGTTTGCCGGAGCTGTAAGCCGCCTTCACCATACCCATGCCTCCCGTGGCAATCACCACATCGCATTGAGCCATAAGATTCCGTGTATTTTCTCTGGATTGCCAATCCAATATTTGAATCAAATGAGAAGGCATTCCCAGTTTTGCCAGAGCTTCATTCATATATTCCACCGCCTTGGTGCTGCTCTTGATGGCCCGGTGGTGGGGGGTAACAATGATGGCATTGCCGCACTTCAATGCAAACATGGCATTGCTCATAGGGGTTACGATGGGGTTAGTTAGCGGTGTGATGGATGCCACCAATCCCACCGGCTTGGCCACCTTGGTAATACCGGTTACCTCATCTCTTTCCAGAATACCTCTGGACTTCTTGCCCTTCAGATGATTCCAGATAACCGATGCCTTGCTCTGATTCTTTATGGTCTTATCGGGTACATTTCCCATACCGGATTCTTCTACTGCCATTTCCGCCAACTCTTCCGCATGGTCGTAAATGGCCTTGGCAATGGTCATGACAGCGGCATCCACCTCTTCTTGAGACATTTTTTCAAATTCAGCCTGGGCCATCTTCCCTCGCTGAACATACTCTCCAATATATTCTTCACTGCTTTTTTCCATCCATTGATTTTGTACTCTTTCTTCCATGTCAAAGCTCTCCTTGTCCCCATAAATAGTACCCTCATTATATCCTACCCCCTGCCCAAAATCAACGAGAGCCTGTATGCACCGGCCGTTAAAAAAGAGACTCCCTAAAGGAGCCCCTCTCTATTCCCGCAATGCTTTTTCTTACAGCGAGCTTGATCTTGCACCCACCCGGGGCTCAATTCTCCCCTCGGAGACCAGCTGCAAGAATACTGCCACCAGATGCGGGTCAAATTGCTGGCCCGCCTTGCGCTCCAATTCCTGAAGGGCATAGAATACACTGTAGGCATCTTTATAAGGCCTCAGGGATATCATGGCATCAAAGGCATCGGCAATGCATAGAATACGGGCGGATAAGGGAATGTCCTCTCCCGAAATTCTTCGAGGATATCCTCTCCCGTTATACCACTCATGGTGGCCGATAACTGCCGGAATAACGTAGTCCAGAGAAGGCAAATGCCGGATAATGCTGACGGAGTTCTCCACATGTCCTTGCATCAACAAGTACTCTTCATCCGTCAATTGTCCCGGCTTATTCAGAATGTTTTCGCTGATGCCGATTTTCCCAATATCATGAAGGAGTGCCGCTTCCCGAATGATTTCCACCGCATCGTCACCCAGTCCGATTCCATAGGCAATCTCCGTGGCATAGTAGGATACATTGTTGGAATGATTGAAGGTGTAATGGTCCTTGGCATCGATGGCCGCAGACAGAGCGTATACCGTGGAGGCATAGCCGGAATAAATATCCTGATGGTCCACTTCCAGGCTCACTTGCGTTCCATCCATTCGTTCCACTGTTCCGGAGCTGAGGGCCAATGCATTTTTGCCGCTCTTCTTCGCTTGAAATACGGCCAAATCCGCAGTTTCAATCAATTCCTTTGGGGTGCTGGCGGTATGCGGGATAGCAGATATACCAATGCTGGCGGTTAACACCTTCATGGAATGATCCGGAGACTTCTGGTTCATTTCCAATATCTGTCGATGAATCCCCTTTGCCAGATTCTTCGCCGACAGCAAATCATATCCGGGCAGAATGGCACCGAATTCCTTGGCATTGTATCTTGCCACCGAACCCCCGGTACCTACACTGGCTTCTATGATGGAGGCAATCCGTTTTAAGGCCAAATCCCCTTCCTTGTTGCCATAGAGTTGATTGTATAGCTTGAAATCATCCAGATTAATCAGCATTAACCCAAGGCCGGTTTCCCCACACTTCTGATATTCTTCCTCCAAAGTTTCGTAAAAACACTTTCGATTCAAAAGACCGGTCAAATCGTCGGTGCGGGCTTCCTGATACACCTTTTCATATAAGGTGGAGTTTTTCAGGGCAATGGAAGCGATAGCCGAAACGGATTCCAGGAAGCTGATGTCATCGAAGTTGTACCGGCTCCCTCGCTCCTTGGATGTGAGAAAGATAATACCCACCAGAGTCTGTCCTTCCAACAGGGGAACAAAACATTCCACCTCCAGATCCCGTAGCACCCTTTTTTCTTCCTCCCGCAAGGCCCGGAACCCCGGGAATCTCCGGAGATCTTCCATAAAGAGACACTCCCGCTTCTCCTTTAAATGGAGCACAATGGGATTATCCTGCTGGAAACGAATGGACTTATTATCCAAAGGGTTGTCGGAATGTACCATGGCATAAGGCAGGCCCTCTCCCTTGCTCACAAAAATATATGCACTTCGGACCAACAAGGTTTCTTCTAGTAGTGTGACTAATTGCTCCATGATTTCCGATATTTTCAAAGTCTTGGTAACGGAATAGCTGAAGTTCTTTAAATGCTCTGCCCGTAATATTTCTTCCCGTATGAAAACCCCATCGATAAATTTTTTCACCACCGTGTGGGTTAGCAATGCAAATATGCTGAAGGACACCGCAATCATCATTACTTTTTGCTCTGTAGACACCACAAAATACCGGGCCACCAATCGATCCAATGGCAACACCAGATTGGAAAAAACAAATACAGAAATCAGGGCCACGATGGCATAGCTACTCCCCTTCGAAACCAACAGAGTCAAACGGAAAAGACGCCTTCGATACAATGCATAGAATAAGCAGAATACCATAATAAGGCCGGAAGCAATATCTACCGGAATCCCTTGGAAGGGTGGCAGCATCAGTATGACATGGCCGATAAAGATGGCCGCAATCCCTACAGAAATAGACGTGAATTGTTTTCTCCGCGCCGTATCGTGCCGAAAACAATATATGATGTGACGGAACATTTCCACCACCATGCCTCCACACAAAATGAACAAAAATACCACCGGCCAGGTAATGGTATACACAAATCCCACATTCCCGGAAACATCGGTATGAATCGCCGGCATGGCAATAAAGATACCCGTAAAGGTGTTGATGGCTCCAATCACCAGGACTCCCAGACCCCAAAAACGATCCATTAAGCGAGGTGTACTTCCCACAAAATCCCGGACAAACAACATAAAGGAGTAGGTAATCAGCAGCAAGCCCCAAACCGACAGGTGAAACCAAAATTCCTCCGTGGGAGGATATTGCATCCTCATGAAGAAGGAACCACCCGTCCATAGCACACCACTGACCAACATGGTGATAAATGCTCGGATTACCTTGGTTTTTTTCGCGGCCACAAAGGCCAGCAACAAGAATCCGTAGCAACACAAGGCAATGATGGGAATAAAAGCATAACTACTCATATACCACATCACCTCCTTGACGACTCCAAACCTCTTCCTGCATGTCCATTAATCGTTGTAATTGCATGGGTTTTGGATTAACTTGCCGAATGATAGAACTCTCCTGTTGGTAATAGGCCTTGAATGTACCGCACTTTAAAATCGTGATTTCCAGAGGATCCATTCCCAGAATTCTTTTCAGGTCCTGATAGTCCTGATCCAGGTATTTGAAATAAATGCTGAGATGGTCTCTTAGAACTTCCTGGGTGGATGCCCGATGAGCCAGTTCTTCCGGAGCCAGCTCCACAAAAAGATGCATGAAGGGCTTGTTCTGAGAGGTGTACTCTTTCGCTACCACCCATTCTATGATGGGAAGCCCGGAAAGCTGCATCACAGATTCGATGGATGCCTTGGTAATCCGGGTAAATCCTGCAATATCAATGACGTCCGGGGTTCGATCGATGTATTGGAAACGGGGAATTTGCACACCATCTCCCTGCCCTGACAGGGTAAGACAACGATACATGTCTCCCACCCGGTATCTCATAAAGGCACCACCCTTCAACACCGACACCACCAGTTCATACTTTTCTCCCGCGGTGACTTGATCCATCAGGCAGGTCTTGGGAACGTATGCCGGATCCTCCATATTCTTTTCCATTTCGCTCTCAGGAATGAATTCATAGAAACAGGCATCGGGGAAAAATATCATCCCATCCCTGGTCCATGTTTCCGTGCCCACCAATGTGGGCTCCGTTCCTGCAAACAATTCCATGGGTCGAATTCCCCACAAATCCTCCAGCTCGTCTTTATAGCACTGGTTATCTGTTCCCGCCACCATAAATCCTCTGAGTCGGAATAGATCCCGTGGTTTCATTTCCCTTCCTTCTTTTTTGCAGACCTGTTTGGCCTTCATATATCTCCAAATCATGGTAGGCGACATGGTTCGGGCCGCTTTCAATAAGCCTCCCCCGCCACCACCGGCAGCCAGTTTGGAAAAGCTGATGGAAACGAAATATAGAACGCTGCCCAATCCAAAGAAATAATCGATTCCCGTAGAAAGACCCATTTTGAAGCCTTTCTTGTTTCTCTCACTGAAGGTCATGGATTCGGCTTCCTTTACCGGCGGTAAAAATGAGATGTCGATTTCCTTGTTCAGCGCCCTGGGAAAAATTCCCGTGGCATATGGCAAAGGAGCAAGTCCATACAGGAAATGGTATCTGGGGGAAATATCAAAGGTACCTTCCCCTTTACCCGTGGCCAAAATCAAACAGGCCAACAGATTGTTCCGGAAAGTGGCCAGCATGCCCTGGCTATAGGGTGCAATCTTTATGGGGAATCGGCCGCCCTCCCAAGTGGTTTGAAGCCATAACACCGCTTCCTCCGGCAACATCTCATCCTTCTTCAGGAGTAAAATTTCCGCATAATCCTGATAGGTTGTCAAAGGAAATCGCTCTCTGAATTCCCGAATGGTGCAGTTGCCCATGGCTCCGGATAATTGTTTACCCATGGGACTTTCCAGAAAAAGTTGAATCTGCTCTTCCATCAAACGATTTTGAATCCGCATATAGGAAGGAACATCCAGCTTCAAGAACCCACAGTATTCATCCCACAGCTCCCTGGGAGGTGTCTGCTTGAGTTTTTCTTCAAATCTCATGTTTATTACCTCCTATGGGGACGGGGATAGGTCGCAAACTTCGAATACTCGTTATGGTAGGAATCAGAAACGGAATTCTTTGGCGGTAGCTTTCATATCCCTCCAGGCTTTTGGGGAAAGTCCAACGGTCCTGAAACAGAATGTATAAGAAATTCAGCAGAATCAAAACAGCGATAGTTATATTTGCCGGTTGGCTACTCATGACAAAGCCGAGAGCCACATAGCCCCCAGCAAAAAACAAAAATCCGGGATGACGGCACACTCCGTACCATCCCCGGTCATATACTTGGTTTTTCAAACCCTGGTCTTGTTGAATATAAGTTTCACGGAAGGGAAGCGCGAAAAATAACACATACATCAGCATCCCAAAACAAAGAAGGGCTGTTATCAATCCCAGCCAATGGAGAATTCCAAGATCCATCCCCGGCAAGGTGTCTCGAACCATGAAAAAAGTTGCCAAACCCAAGGCCAACATTCCCAAAGGAAACCCGGATCGAATCCCCGGCTTTTTCCACAATACTTGATTGAAATCATAAAGGCCAAACAATATAAATGCCACTATGCCAATGACCAGTGCTGTCATGGTTCCCTCTCTCCCGTTGCTATCTTGTTTTGTCCCAATAAAAAAGCACCCAAGTAAGATTTTACCATTGAAAATTGACCAATTCAATGAAATTCACCCGGGCACCTTCTCAATTATTCGATTATTTTTTCATTCTTGTGTAATTTTCTGACTTTTCATACAAGATATGGTGGTTACTAACGAATTGCCTTCGCAAATTCTTTGCCATAATCCAATGCCTTCTCTTCCCCTTCTTGATCTGGTTTCCACATGGCACGATGCTCTTCTGCCACAATTTCGAATCCAACCCCTTCCATCATCTCCTTCAGCATCTTGGCACTTTCTCCGCTCCAGCCATAACAACCAAATGCGGCCGCCTTTTTGTTCTTGAACTTCATGGCTTTCATGAGATGTATAAATCCAGCCAAGGTATGCATGCAACCGTTATAGAAGGTGGGAGATCCCAACAACACTGCTTTGGATCGAAACACTTCCGTAATCAAATCGTTCTCGTCGCTTTTGTTGATGTTAAACACTTTGACTGTCACTTCCGGATCTTCCAGGGAGATGCCCTCCGCAATCTTCTCCGCCAACCGCTTGGTTCCATTCCACATGGTATCGTAAATCAAGGTCACTTGATTTTCCTGATAATCGTTGGCCCAGGCCATATACTTTTCCACTATCTGGGCCGGGTTCTCCCGCCAGATAACACCGTGGCTGGTGGCGATGATATCTATGGGAAGACTCAATGCCAACACTTCCTCCAGCTTTTTCCGGAGGATGGGGTTAAAAGGGTTGAGAATGTTGGCATAATATTTCATGGACTCAGCTTCCAGCACACAGGGGTCTGCCAAGTCGTTAAACAACTCCTGCACCGCATAATGCTGGCCGAAAGCATCGTTACTGAACAGAA
>CAYVFH010000008.1:0-30743 GCA_964450985.1 uncultured Oscillospiraceae bacterium
CAGTTTTTCCTCCGTGATTTCCCCCAGGCAACGAATGGCCAATCCCGGTCCCGGGAAGGGTTGGCGATGAACCAGCTGGCTGGCCAAACCCAGTTCTTCTCCTACTTTTCGAACTTCGTCCTTAAAAAGGTTACGCAAGGGTTCCAAAAGCTCCAGCTTCATATCTTCCGGTAGACCCCCCACATTGTGGTGACTCTTGATCACCGCCGACTCCCCCTGGCCACTCTCCACCACATCCGGGTAGATAGTACCTTGCAAGAGATAGTCGATATGACCCATCTGATGATATATCTTCTTGGTTTCTTCATCAAAGACCCGAATAAATTCCCCACCAATAATTTTTCTTTTTTCCTCCGGCTCGGTAACTCCTTCCAATGCTGACAAGAAGGCTTCCCTGGCATCCACACGAACCACTCTCATCTGGAACTGCTGGCCGTAGACCTCCATCACCTGATCACCTTCTCCCTTTCGAAGAAGACCATGATCCACAAAAACACAGGTCAAATTGTCGCCAATGGCCTGGTGAACCAGAAGGGCAGCTACCGAAGAATCCACACCTCCCGACAAGGCACACAGCACCTTCTTGTCTCCCACCTTTTGACGAATTTCTTCCACCTTTTCTATGGCAAAGTTGGCCATGGTCCAGTTTCCCTTGCAACCGGCCACCCGATAGAGAAAGTTTTTGATCAGGTCCTGGCCAAAAGGAGTGTGAAATACTTCCGGATGAAACTGAACGCCGTACAGTTTTTTCTCCGGCCATTCCATGGAAGCGGTGGGACAGTTCTCCGTCACAGAGGAAACCCGAAATCCGGGCGGAACCTTTTGAATGTAGTCCGTATGGCTCATCCAGCAAATATTGTCCCGAGGGATTCCTTCAAAAATCAGACTTGCCGAGTCCTCCTCCACCTCCTTTCCCTGTTGAAAGAAGATGGGAACTCTGCCATATTCCTTGAAATCCGGGCTGACCACCTGGCCTCCCATTACATGGGCCATCAGCTGGGCTCCATAGCAGATTCCCAGCACAGGAACTCCCATATGGAAAAAAGCCTCCGGTAAGCTTGGTGCCCCCTCCTCATAGACCGAAGCGGGGCCGCCGGTTAAAATTACTCCTTCGGGAGCATCCTTTTCCAAGGCTTCTATGGCCTTTCCATAAGGTACAATTTCACAATACACCCCGGCTTCCCGAACTCTGCGGGCAATCAACTGATTGTATTGTCCCCCAAAATCAACCACTAAAATTCCTGGATATTCCATCCTTCTTCCTCCTACCTGATGTTTCCGCTAATGGAGTCCTTCAATACGACGTCGTGGGCACCACCCTCTACGATACTGGTGGCAGATACTACTGTCAATTTGGCTTGTTTCTGAAGCTCCGGTATGGAAAGGACGCCGCAATTGCACATGGTGGATTTTACCTTGTTTAAGGACAGATTCACGTTATCTTTCAAGGAACCGGCATAAGGCACGTAGGAGTCTACCCCCTCTTCGAAGGATAGCTTTTCATCCCCACCCATATCATACCGCTGCCAATTTCTTGCGCGATTGGAACCTTCTCCCCAATACTCTTTCACATAATTTCCGTTGATGTTCAGTTTGGCAGTAGGGGATTCGTCAAATCTGGCAAAGTACCTGCCCAGCATGAGAAAGTCGGCCCCCATGGCTAATGCCAATGCCATGTGATAATCATAGACGATTCCGCCGTCGGAGCAGATGGGCACATAAATTCCCGTTTTATTGAAGTATTCGGCCCGGGCCTTGGCAATTTCGATTACCGCAGTGGCTTGCCCTCGTCCGATTCCCTTGGTCTCCCGGGTGATGCAAATAGACCCACCGCCGATTCCTACCTTCACGAAGTCCGCACCACTTTCCGCCAAGAACAGGAATCCCTCACGATCCACTACATTTCCGGCACCCACCTTCACGGTGCCATCATATTTTTCCTTGATGTGGGTTATGGTTTCCTTCTGCCATTCTGTAAAGCCTTCCGAAGAGTCGATACACATTATATCCACTCCCGCATCCACCAGGGCTGCTACACGTTCTTCATAGTCCCGGGTATTGATACCGGCTCCCACCACATATCGTTTATCCTTATCTAAGAGCTCATTGGGGTTTGCTTTGTGGCTGTCGTAATCTTTACGAAAGACGAAGTGTGTCAACCTTTGATTTTTGTCAATGATGGGAAGTGCGTTGAGCTTGTGGTCCCACAAGAGATCGTTGGCCTCGCTTAAGGAAATACCTTCCTCTCCGAAAACCAGCTTGTCGAAAGGTGTCATAAAGGTGGATACTTTGGTGCCAGGGTCCATTCGGCTGACCCGGTAATCCCGGCTGGTGACAATACCCAATACTTTTCCTTGGGGGGTACCGTCGTCCGTAACTGCCACCGTAGAATGGCCACTCTTTTCCTTTAGCTTCAGGATATCTGCCAGGGTTTGATCCGGGCGAATATTGGAGTCCGACTGCACAAATCCGGCTTTGTGGCTTTTTACTTTCTTAATCATGGCCGCTTGGCTTTCAATGGACTGACTTGCAAAAACAAAGGAGATTCCTCCTTCTTTTGCCAGGGCCACCGCCATTTGATCGTCGGATACGGACTGCATGATAGCAGAGACCAATGGAATGTTCATGGAAAGAGGCGATTCTTCCCCTTTCTTAAATTTCACCACCGGTGTCTTCAAACTGACATTTTCCGACACGCATTCCTTGCTGCTATATCCCGGTACCAGTAGGTATTCGCTAAAGGTCCGGGAGTGTTCATTGAAATACTCTGACATACTCTATTCCTCCCCTTATTCTAACGCCAGTTCTTCTAACCATTCTTCCAATGTAATCCCTTTTGTGTAAATCTGTTCTGCTGATAAAACTCCCACATATCGTATATGCCACGGCTCATAGTTGTAGCCGGTGACTTCCTCTTTTCCCTCCGGATATCGGAGGATAAATCCGAACCGATGGGCATTTTCCGCCAACCATTTTCCCTCCATGGTATCGCCAAACTCGGAGGTCAGCTGATATCCCACGGAAGGCGATGAGCAATCCGCCGCCAGTCCCGTCTGGTGCTCGGAAGTGCCTGGCTTTGCGCTGTATTTGTCCGCCCAGTCTTGGCCTTTGGAGGACACATATCCGTAATAGAGACTGGATTGAAAATCATAGGACCGATAGGCGGTAGTTACCACGATTTCCATACCCTGACCCAAGGCCTCTTCCGACAAGGCATGGAAGGCATCTGCCGCCGCCTGTCTCATCTTTCGCCACTGGGGAGATCGATCCTTGGCATAATACTTGATTTCCGCCAAGTCTCCTGGCACGTATTCCTCTGTCAACCCTTGCTCTTTGTTCACCAGAATCAAGAAGCCCTTCTCCCAATCCTCCCGCACTGCTTCCAGCAGAATTTCCTCGGGGCTGGGCTCTACCGGTTCTTCCACACCGGGGTTTTCATGGACAGGAGGTTCTTCCGAAGAAGAATCCGGGCCATTTTTTCCAATCACCAAAAAAGTCACCACCATCAAAAGGAGTAGAAATATTAGCAGAATCATTGGTTTTTTCAAAAGGAGGCTCCTTTCTATATGCCGGACGAAAAGATTACTTCATTATAGTATGTTTATTGCGGGGTTTCAAGGCAAGACGAGAGAATATCCAGTGGTTGTTAGAGAATATTCGGGGGTTGAAAGGGGGAATATTCGGCGACCGGATAAAAAGTACCCCCGAACTCTGCCAGGTGGCTACCTATGGCAGAATCGAGGGTGTCCGGAGGTACTCTATAGCTTTATCCTATGTGCTTCATAATCACATGTCAATGGTTTTCGTTATTTATCGTAACATTTCTAGAAATCCCACCTGCTTTCCCTTAAAATTGAACAATAAGGCGCCCATTGAAAAACATCGGGTGAAACAGGTGAACCGGAAATGGTATCGAAAATGGTGGATCGACTTCGACATCTTCGCAGTCTCCGCGGACTGACCCAGGAAGGCCTGGCCAGTCAAATCAATTGTACCAGAGAAGCCATTGCCAGCTATGAAACGGGGAAAACCACCCCGCCGCTGGAAGTGCTGGTTCAGCTCGCCGACTATTTTCACATTTCTCTGGATTATTTGGTAGGCCGAAGTGACTTTCCCAACCAAATCTATCGGGATGCGGTGGGAGAAAAAGACGCCAATCTTTTCCAACAACTCTATCGCTTATCCCCCCAGGATCGGGAAAAAATCTTCTCCATTGCGAAAATCTTTCAAGAAGGGGATGACAAGTAAACCCCGGGATTCCTTCTCATATAACTATTACAATAAATACATTTCCAATTCCCGCTGATACTGAAATAAGATTTCCTTCATTCGTTCCAGCTTTTCTTCATAGCCCTCCTGCTTAAAAAAGGAAATGGCCACTACGTTTTCCACCTGGCCGTTGGGACTTTTTAATGGTACACCCACCCCAATCACATAGGGCACAGTTTCTTCTATGCTCTCCACAAATCCTTGGACCCGGATTTTCTCATACTCCTTCCAAATATCTTCTTTGTCGATGAGAGTATTAGGCCCGGTTTTTTCAAAGGTTGCAGCCTCTAATAATTCCCTTACTATACTAGGATCATGGTGGGCCATCAGGCATTTCCCATAGGTTCCTTTATTCATGGGATAGAAAACACCCGGCCGATCGTTAACCTTAACCGGTTGATGGGTTTCCACCGAGAAGATAGAAACCACCTGGTTTCCTTCCCGATGGGCCATTCCCACCGATTCCGCAGATTCTTCTCCGATTTTTTCCAATATGGTTAACAAGCTTTCCTTGTAATTGGCATTCATCAAATATACATTCCCCAAGTGATAGGTCATAGGCCCCATACGATAGACTTTGTTGTTGGTTTCCCGGATCAGCAATCCCTCTTCCTCCAAGGTGGTTAATATGCGATATACCGTAGTGCGATTCAATCCCGATACCTTTACCAGGTCGGTTACCGTCAACCGATACGGCTCTTCTGCCAGAAGAGACAGAAGGTACAACCCCTTTTCCAAGCTTGTCATTTGTTGCGGCTTTTTTCGCCCATATCCATTCATGTTCCTATCCCTCCAATGTGGTCATTTGCTGAATAAAACGGGCATACATTTTGGTGGCCAGCACCATGGCCGATAGCCCGATTCTTTCGTTTTCCTGATGGGCACAGGACGGTTCTCCAGGAAGCACCGGCCCCCAAGACACCATACGGTGCATGGCCTTTGCATAGGAAGTTCCCGGAGCGGCCAAAAGCTCACAAGGCACTTTGTATTCCTCATGAACACGGGCCATAGTCTTTAGAAAAGGCTCCTCCTTGTCCACTCGAATGCCGTCCATATAGCTGGTAATTTGAAACCGGAACCCATAGGGATCTTCCAGTCGTTGAAAGGCCTCTTTAATTTGCTGCCGGGTGGTGCCCACCCTTTGCCTTACATTCACTACCAGATGTACCCCATCCTTTTCCAAGGTAGCACGGGTGGGTACCGCCGTAGTCCTTCCCAGCATTTCCCCCATCCAATCATCTCTTCCATCGTCAATAGCCAGGGAAGCACCGTAATCTTCTTGAGAAAAATACATCTGAACAAACCGGGCAAAATCCGGTAGGTTCGGTAAGTCAAAACTCCGGCAAAGCTTCACCAAGGCATTGTCTCCCCCCTGTGGCGTGGAGCTATGGATAGATTGGCCTTGGCTGACCACTATTCTTCCATCCTTGGTTTCCAACATTCCCTTGGAAGGAACCGTGTTGTTGCTATCCCCACATTCCAACTTCCGAATGGTTCCCTTTCCATCATCAGGAAAAAGGAGTTCCACATCGGCATAGCCCTTCTCTGCATAGTAGATGGGGAATTCTCCGTCGGGAGAATAGCCAAAATCCGGTAGAGAAAACTGTTCTTTGAAGTGCTGGATATCCGTCCAGTCTCCCTCTTCCGCTGTACCTACTAGCAGTCGGATTTTTCTATGGAAGGGGAGCCCCAAGTCCGTCACCACTTTCAAGGCCACCAAGGACATAACAGCAGGGCCCTTGTCATCCACCGTGCCTCTGCCCCATAAATAGCCTTGGTCTACGGTACCGTCAAAAGGTGGATGTTTCCACTTTTCCAGGTCTCCCGCGTCTACCACATCCAGATGAACTAAAATTGCCATAGTTTCAGACCCTTGCCCCACCTCCACAATGCCCATATCCTTTTCCTCGGTACATTGGGTGGAAAATCCCATCTCCCTTGCCATGGTTAAAAAAGCTTCCATACAACCTTGGTTTTCTTCTCCACGACCTGTTACACTGGGAAACCGAAGTAGCCTCTGTATTTGTTCCACCATGGTTGCCTGTTGTTTTTCAATGGCCAAGTCCATTTTTACTTTAATATTCATTCTACCACACCACAATACAGATAGGCCAGTCGACCATATATTCTGGCCGCCTTTCGTAAATCCTCTACCGGAATGGATTCTTTCTCGGAATGGGCCAGAGCCAAATCCCCAGGGCCCAGTATGATGCATTTCATGGAAGTGAAGGCCGCTATGGTGCCCGCATCACTCCAGGCGGGAAACACGGTTAATTCTTCCCCTACTTCTTCTTGCCGCAATGCCTCTTGGGTAGCTAAAACCAGAGAATCCTCCGGCTCCGTATAAAAAGGAGGATGTGCCAGCAGCTCCCCAGGAGCAAACATTTCCGCCAACTCTCCATGAAAACGAGAATCCTCTTTTTCCAGCTCTTTCAGCATGGCTTCCAACTCCCCGTAAATTTGGTCCCGACTCTCTTCCGGCACCCATCTTCGATCTATTTCCAAGCGGCAACTTCCCGGCACAGTACTGGGCTGAACGCCGCCCTGTATTTTCCCCACATTAATGGTAGGCTCTCCCAAAACGGGATGACTTCTCTCTTGAAGAAGAGGGATATAATACTCATCCAACCGATGGAGAAAACGGGCGGCCATCATAATGGCATTCACCCCTTCTTCCATTCTTCCCCCATGAACGGTTTTCCCCTGTATATTAACTACCATCCATTCCAACCCTTTGTGCCCAATGGCCAACCGTAAATTGGTGGGTTCTCCGTTAACCACCCCATGACCCCAAGGCCCACTTTGAATCAGATGTTCCACACCCTTTCCCTTTTCCTCTTCGTCGATAAGGCCGGCAAACACCACATCACCCTTGAATGATATCCCGGACTTAGCTAATCCAATCATAGCGGCTACCATGGCTGCCATAGGCCCTTTCATGTCGCAAGCGCCCCGACCATAAAGAATGCCTTCCCGGATTTCTCCAGAGAAGGGATCCTTCATTTCATATGCTGGAACCGTATCCATATGCCCGGTCAATAGGAGGGAGGGGCCATCCCCCTTTCCGGGGATTCTGGCTACTACATTTGGCCTGCCTGGTAACACTTCAACCAGTTGACTGTCCACCCCTGCATCTTGTAGCAGCCGATGCACTTCAACCGCCACCTTTTTTTCCTGGTTCTCCTGAAAGGAGTAACTGGGAATTCTCACCAACCGTGAAGCAATAGCGGCCACGTCCACCTGATCAATATGTTGAGTCAATACTCTCATCATGCCATAAACTCCTCTGCAAAGTGACACGCAATATAGTGGTCTGGGCCGATTTCTCGAAGAACCGGAGCCTCTTCTCGGCACAGGCCCTCTCCCCGAACACAACGACCACAAAACTTGCATCCATTCAACTCCTCCGTAGGACTGGGGATTTCTCCCGGTAGAATGGGCCGGGCTTCTCCTCTTCGAACTCCCGGTAAAGGCATGACCGAAGTCAATGCCCGGGTATATGGATGGATTCCTTGATAAATCAAATCGTCCGCAGTCCCTATCTCCATAATCCTTCCCAGATACATGATAGCGATGCGATGAGAAATCAACCATGCCAGGGATAGATCGTGAGTAATAAACAAGTAGGACAAACCTCTCTTGGCACGAAGCTCTAACATCAACGTTAATATTTCGGTACGAATGGAGGCATCCAGCATGGATACCGGTTCATCGGCCACTAAGAAATCCGGTTCTAAAATAATAGCACTGGCAATAATCACCCTTTGCCGCTGCCCCCCGCTCAATTCATGGGGGTATCTATCGAAAAAATCTTCCGGCGGAGTCAATCCGGCCAACTCCAGTGCCTCACTTATCTTTTCCCGCCGGTCTCCCTCTGATTTGGCCAGCCTATGAATATCCAATGGCTCTCCCACAATATCCATCACCGTATCCCGTGGGTTCACCGATTGGTAGGGGTCTTGAAATATCATCTGGGCCTTCCTGCGAAATTGTTTCATCTCCTTCTTGCCATACCCCAGGATTTCTCTCCCTTTATATAATATAGCGCCTTCTGTGGGGTTCACCAGGGCCAACAAGGCTTTTCCGGTGGTGGTTTTTCCGCATCCGCTTTCTCCCACAAGAGAAAGGATTTCTCCCTGACGGATTTGAAAGGACACTCCATCCACCGCCCGCAAAACACGGCGGTCTCTTCCCAAAAGATCTGCCATTAGGCTTTTCTTCATTTCAAAATGGACTTTTAGGTCCCGAACCTCCATCACAACTCTGGATTCCATTACATCCCTCCACTTAAATGGCACGAACAAAAGTGAGTAGCTCCAATTTTTCTGGTTTTCGGTTCTTCCCAACGACACCGGTCTATGACACGATGACAACGAGGATGAAAATAACATCCGGTAGGAGGCTCCATCATATTGGGCGGTGTTCCCTGAATGCCGGAAGGAATTACCTTTTCCTTTCCGATATTCGGGAAACAGGAAATTAATCGTTCCGTATAAGGATGGGCTGTATGTTGAAAAATGTCTTCCACCCTGCCCCTCTCCACAATTTTTCCACCATACATTACGGCTATGGTATCACAGGTCTCTCCCAATATGGAAAGGTCATGGGTAATTAAAATCAACCCCATATTCAGCTCTTTCCGAAGCTTCTCCAACAGGTTTAAGATTTGGGCTTGCACCATAACATCCAGTGCAGTGGTAGGCTCATCCCCAATGACCACCTTGGGATTCAACGCCAGTGCCATGGCAATCATGGCTCGTTGCTTCATGCCGCCACTGAACTCATGGGGATAATTTTGAATGCGACTCTTAGGCATTTCCACCAGTTCAAAGAGTTGTTCCGTTCTCTCAAATGCCTCTTTCCGACTTTTTCTCTCGTGTAGTACGATGGCTTCCGCAATTTGTTCTCCCACCTTCATTACCGGATTCAGCGCATTCATGGCTCCTTGAAAGATAATGGAAACTTCTTTCCATCTCTTTTGCCGTAAGCTTTCCTCCGATAAGGTCAAAAGGTCTGTCCCTTCTAGCAAGATTTCTCCCCCCGCCACTCTCCCTTCTTTGGGTAATAGGCCGGCAATGGACAGGGCACAGGTGGTTTTCCCGCATCCCGATTCTCCCACCAAGCCCAAAGCCTCTCCATAGTCCAGCTGAAAACTGGCATTTTCTACCGCTTTGTATTCTCCCTTAACCGTATCAAAATAGGTATGGAGATTTTTCACCTCTAACAGCATCGTCTTTACCTCTTTCTCAACTTCGGATTCAGAATTTCGTCAAAGGCATATCCCAACAAGGTGAAGGACAATACCACCAGTACCACACAAATTCCGGGGGGCAGATAATACCAGTATGCTCCCGCGCTGGTAGCACCGCTTTCAAAGGCATAATGCAACATCATGCCCCAACTGGCGGTGGTGGGATCTCCCAGTCCAAGAAAACTTAACGTGGTTTCCGACACAATAGCTACAGCGGCCACCAATACAGTATTGGCAAATACCAAGGGAAACACATTGGGAAGGATATGATGGACCATTATGTGCCCGCTACCGGCACCCAAAGAAAGGGTTCTCTCTACAAATTGTCGTTCTTTTACGGACAGAGTTTGAGAACGCACCACTCGGGCCGTTCCAGCCCAACCGGTAATGCCAATCACAAAAATGATATTCCATATGCTGGTGCCCAAAATAGCGGCCAACACCATCATCAACGGCAGCCAAGGGATTACCATGAAAAAATCCGTAAATCGCATTAAAGCCGTGTCAATCCCCTTTCCAAAGTATCCGGATACAATCCCGATGAGAGTGCCGATTCCCATGGAAATCAAAGTGGCCAGTCCTCCAATGAGCAATGAAATTCGAGCCCCGGAAATCAGATTGGCCAGTACATCTCTGCCCATATCATCGGTGCCCAATAGGTGCTCCCTGGAAGGAGGATTTAAAATTTCCGCCACATCTCCGAACTCCATAGTGGAAAAAGGTACTGCCATAGGCCCAAAAATGGCCACCAACACAAAAATACTCAGGATGACGGCACCCACAAAAGCCATGCGATTGCTACGAACCGCCCGCAGGAAGAGGCGGCCTTTTTTACGGGACATTTTCCATTCCATAACAGCCTCTTCTTTCTAATTCTTCACTCTTGGGTCTACATAGGAGTAGGTAATGTCCGCCAAGAGATTGGCCAACACCACACTAACTGTCACCAAAAGAAATATTCCTTGAAGCAGCGGATAGTCTCTTGCACCCAGAGCCTCATACATAAGTCGCCCCAATCCAGGCCAGGAGAATATGGTTTCCACCTGGATAGCCCCGGCTACTACAAAGCCAATATTGATGGCAACAATGGTAATCATGGGAAGAAGTGCATTGGGAAGGGCATGCTTCCACAGAACCTCCCTCTCCCGAAACCCCTTGGCTCGAGCAGTGGTAATATAATCTTCCGACAATACGTCCATCAACGTGTTGCGCATGGTCAAAGCATACTCTCCGATGAGAACCAAACTCATGGTCAATATGGGAAGCACGGAATGACGGGCCAAATCCACCACCATAGCTCCTGTGGTGACAAAGGTCTTCCCCGGGGTCAGCATACCGCTGGTGGGAAACCACTGCAACCCCACACAGAAAATTACCATCATAATCATTCCCAACCAAAATGTAGGAATAGAATAGGTCACCAGGGAAAATCCCAGAGTCCCCACATCTAATCGAGTCCCTCGCTTCCAAGCCGCTAGCACCCCTAGGAAAATTCCCAGGATGACGGCTAAAATCTCGGCCACTCCTACTAACAGCAAAGTGGGCAGAATGCGTGCCACCACCACCTGATTCACCGGTGCTTTATATACGAAGGAAATTCCCAGGTCTCCTTCCATCAGATTTCTAAAATAGGTAAAAAACTGCATAAACCAGGATTGATCCAATCCATAGAGCTGACGAACACTTTCTATCATTTCCGGTGTTGCCCGGGGGTTCCGCATCATCATAGCCAAGGGGTCTCCGGGCAACACTCGAAACAGTAGGTAGTTGAATACCAACACTACCAAAATAGTGATAACCGCATAAAACAGCTTCTTAATCAACAATCCCTTCCGCATTTGCCCAGGCTCCCTTTTTACTGAATCGGCTTCATATTTTTATAGTTCAAGTTGGTCAGGTTAAAGAAATAAGTTCCCCCCTCGGGAATTTGATCATAGCCGGTCCATCGGTCAGAGCGAATGGCCTGAATGTTGTTGGAATAGATTAAAATCAAGTAAGGGGCTTCCTCATAAACAATCTTTTGCATTTCGAAAACCATTTCCTGTCTTAAATCCTCCTCCATTTCCCGTTGTTGCGCCAGATAAAGCTCATCGTAACGGGCATTAGAAAAGAAGGGTTCGTTATTCCCGCCGATTTGATCGGTGGTCAACACACCTAGGATGACCGTGGGATCCACATCCGAACCCCAACCCCATATGAACATGTCATAACTGCCTTCGATAATGCGGTCATAAAGAGCTCCGCTATCCATGGTAACATTTTCTATGGAAACCCCAATGGCACTCAAGTCCGATGCAATCAATTGTCCACTCTTTACTTCTTCTACATTGTCGGCAATGGTGATAAATTCAAATTCCAGCGGAGTCCCATTGACATCCTCTCTCACACCGTCTCCATCCTTGTCCAAATAACCGGCTTCTTCCAACATGGCATTGGCTCCTGCCGGGTCATAAGCCCGTAGCTCTTCCATCGAAGGCTCGTAATGGAAGAAATCTCCCGGATTAATCAAGGTGGTTCCCACCGTTCCTTGGCCACCATAGGCCATATCCACGATTTTTTGTTTGTTAATCGCAAGGTCCATGGCCTGGCGTATGGTTTTATCCAACAGCAAAGGATTTCCGCCGCTGGCGTCATCCGTCCAACTGTTGATGCCCACCTGCATGAATCCCAATTCCCTTCCGGAAATGGCGTCGATATTGGGGTCATCCATCAACTGTTCTAGTTGAGCCGGGTTTAGATTGCTGGCACCATCGATTTCTCCCAACTTCAGGGATTGGGCTAAGGCATCCAGATTCTCATAGTTCACATACACAAATTCATCTACATGAGGCATGGTTCCAAAGTAGTCCGGGTTCTTCACAATTTTTACAAAATTGTCACCCGCGGAATCGTATTTGTAGGGCCCGGTACCGATGGGATGATCGTTGGCCCAAAGCTCCAACTCTTCCTCCGGGATTTCACGGAAAATATGGGCGGGTAGAATAGGTGTTGTATTCTGCAGCATATTGGCCTTTGGTGCGTCGGTGGTAATCACCACAGTAAGGTCATCGGGACATTGAATGTCTACAATTCCCTCCAAATATGAGCTGTACATATATCCCAACCCGGTATCCAGCATCAATTCGTAGGTAAACTTCACATCTTGTGAAGTAAAGGGCTCCCCATCATGCCAGACCACACCTTCCTGTAGGTGAAAGGTCCAATGCAATTCGTCATCACTAACGGTCCAGTCCTTGGCCAAACAAGGGGTGGGCTCATAGTTTTCGTCGTATTCCACCAGGGAGTCATAAATCAGCAGGAAAAACTCATATGTCACCTGCATATAGGATGATAAGGGATTCATGGTGTCGAAGGCCTCGCTGGATCCGATGCGAAAGGTACTGACACCCTCTGTTTGATCCGACCCTCCCCCGCAACCCGTTGGTATGAATATCAAAGACAGTACCAAAAGCAGGGTGAGCAAAATCTTGGAAACTCGTTTCATTTTAATCCTCCTTTTACCTTTTCCATAAAACACGGTGTCCGTTACCGAACACCGCTTTCCAACACTTCAAAAATCTTCCGGTCTGCATCTACACGCACTTGTACCCCTAAGGGCAACGTAGCCATATCCTTTGTATGTCCCAAGGGCAACCCAAACAATACCGGTATCCCCAAGGGCTTCAGGTAGTATTCCAGCACATCTTCCAAGCTAATATCACAATAAAAACCCGGCCTGTGCTTAAAGGGCTTACAGTTCTTACATTCTCCAACCACCACTCCCTTGGCCTTTTGAAGAAAGCCGGCATTTCTCAGGTGAGATAACATATGATCAAATATCCAGGGCTCCGTGTCTACATCTTCGAGGAACAAAATTCCGCCATCTAGCTTTGCCTCATACGGAGTCCCCAAGGTGGCACAAAGCAAGGTCAAATTTCCTCCCACCAAAGAGCCTTCCGCCGCTCCCTCTCCCCATGCCTGAATCCACTTCTTGGGATTCCGGAGAGGAATCACGCCCAAGGGGTCCGGGACGGACACGGCTTTGAAAAACTGTTCTTTGGTATAAGGAGTCAAATCTTCCCCGTTGAATCGTGCCATACCGGGGCTATGGAAGGTAACCAGATTGCCCAATTGATTGAGCGCCGTATGAAGGGATGTGATGTCACTGAATCCGGTAAATATTTTTGGGTTCTGTCTCACCACATCAAAGTCTAGCAAGGAAATGATTTGTGCAGAGCCGTAGCCACCTTGGGTGACAAATACCGCATCAATGTCATCTCTTCGGAACATTTCGTTGAAATCCGAAGCTCTCTCCTCCTCAGAAGCGGCCACAAAGCCCTTTGTTTTATTCACATTCTTTCCTACCACTACCTGGTATCCCCATTCTTCCAAGGTCTCTACTCCACGCTGAACCTCGCTCTTTTTCTCCGAGGGGCTGGCAGGGGATATCACACCGATGGTATCTCCCTTTTCCAATCTCTTGGGGCGATTCATAATGTTCCTCCTTGTTTGTTCATTATATGAACACTATTTCATATGTTGCTATTTTTATACAGTATACTCCCCTGTTTTCCCAAAATCAATCCCATTGTCAAAATTGTCAAAAAAAAGCAGGCCCCTGGCTGGAGCCTGCTTTTTAACGGCTTTCAAATATTCCATCGGTTCCGTTCTATCCGGAAGGGACTACATCATTCCGCCCATTCCTCCGCCCATGGGGGGCATGGGTGGCTCATCTTCTTTGATGTCCACAACACCCACCTCAGTGGTTAATAACATGGCCGATGCACTGGCTGCATTTTGCAAAGCACTTCTTGCAACCTTGGCGGGATCCACAATACCTGCGGAAATCATATCCATGTACTGTTCGGTTTCTGCGTTGAATCCGGTGCCCACTTTAGAGGTTTTCACCTTGGCTACTACAACGCTTCCCTCAAAACCGGCATTCTCCGCAATTTGACGAACCGGCTCTTCCAAAGCTCTCATGATAATGTTGGCTCCGGTTTTCTCATCTCCCGCCAGCCCTTTCACATATCTGGCAACAGCGGGAATGGCATTCACCATAGCCACACCGCCACCAGCTACGATACCTTCTTCCACCGCTGCCTTGGTAGCATTTAATGCATCCTCAATACGAAGTTTTCTCTCTTTCAACTCGGTTTCTGTAGCAGCACCTACTTGAATGACCGCTACACCTCCGGATAACTTGGCCAGTCTCTCCAGTGTTTTTTCCTTATCAAAATCGCTGGTGCTATCCGCTGCCTGATTTTTTAATTGTTCGCATCTGGCTTTGATGGCTGCCGGATCTCCAGCGCCGCCTACGATAACGGTATTCTCTTTATTGACCTTCACCGATGTGGCTTGTCCCAACATATCCACAGTGGCTTCTTTCAGGTCATATCCCAACTCTTCTGTAATCACGGTACCGCCGGTTAAGATGGCCAAATCTTCCATCATGGCCTTTCTTCTTTCACCAAAGCCCGGTGCTTTCACCGCTACACAGTCAAAGGTTCCCCGAATCTTATTCACAACGATAGTGGCCAAAGCTTCCCCTTCCAAATCCTCGCAGATAATAAGAAGCTTTTTCCCTTGTTGCACAATTTGCTCTAATAGAGGAAGCAAGTCTTGAATATTGGAGATCTTCTTGTCGGTAAGAAGGATGTAGGGATTCTCCATAACCGCTTCCATTTTCTCTGTATCGGTGACCATATAGGCGGAAAGATAACCACGGTCAAATTGCATTCCTTCCACGATTTCCAGTGTGGTTCCCATGGATTTGCTTTCTTCCACAGTGATAACCCCGTCTTTTCCCACCTTTTCCATGGCTTCCGCAATCAAGTTACCAATCTCATGATCCTGGGCCGAAACGGAAGCAACCTGGGCAATGGCTTCCTTGGAATCCACTTCTTTAGAAAGCGCTGCAATTTCTTCTACTGCCACGTCCACGGCACCCTTGATTCCTCTTTTTAAAATCATGGGGTTGGCGCCGGCTGCCACATTCTTAAATCCTTCTCGAATCATAATCTGAGCCAACAGGGTGGCTGTGGTGGTGCCGTCCCCGGCTACATCGTTGGTTTTGGTTGCCACTTCTTTTACCAATTGGGCACCCATGTTTTCTACGGGATCTTCCAATTCGATTTCTTTTGCAATGGTAACCCCGTCATTGGTAATCATGGGGCTGCCAAATTTTTTCTGCAACAATACATTACGCCCCTTCGGGCCTAAGGTAATTTTTACGGTATTTGCCAGTTTGTCTACACCTTCCAACAAACTTTTGCGAGCTGCCTCGCCATAATGTAAATCCTTTGCCATTCTATATTCCCCCCTTATTTCATCGTCGCTAGGATATCGTGCTGAGATACGATCATGTACTCTTCGCCATTGTATTTGATATCGTCTCCCCCGTACTTACGAAAGATAACTTTGTCTCCTACTTTCACTTCCATGGGCTCATCCTTAGTCCCAGGTCCCACTGCAACCACTTCTGCAATCTGTGGCTGTTCCTTGGCTTGCCCGGGTAAAACGATACCGCTGGCAGTTTTCTCCTCCGCCTCCATCTTTTTGATGACCAATTTGTCACCCAATGGTTTGATTCCAAAACTCATTTCTCGATCTCCTTTCTGTATGGTAAATTTTCTGATTGGTTTTGGTTGTTAGCACTCATATTTATAGAGTGCTAACTGTAATATAACCTTTCCGCACCTTAGTGTCAAGTCCTTTTTGTTCATTTTTTTCAAGAAAAATAAAAAAACAGGCTTAAATTTCCCGTTTTTTTCGTAATGTGTCAGTTTTTCTCTATTTTGGCGGTAATAATCCCCTGTTGGTTTACATAATTATTTCTTTTTGCTTTGGGTAATATGATAAAACAAGTATTGCTGTGCAATGCCGCAATCTGTCCCATACTGCCGTACTGCCATTTCCTCCATAGCCCTTTCATCCTGCTCCGATATGTGATACATCTGATGCATCACCCGCTTCATCCATACATCCAAGGGAAAGCTGCTTCTATGACCCAAACCATATAGCATGGTACAATGTGCCACTTTTTTGCCCACTCCATGGAAGGAGCAAAGATACTGCAAGGCTTCTTCCGGGGATTTCTGAACACATTCCAGAAGCCGATCAACCCCGTCTTCCTCCACTTTTTGGGCGGCCCTCATAATGTACTCATCCCGATACCCCAATCGAATGGGAGACAACTCTTCACGGGTCAAGGAAGCTAGCTGCCTTGGCTCCGGGAAAGCATACCATTCGCTTCCAAAGGCTTCCCCTAAAGGTGTGCCCGCCAACTGACATAGTCCCTGAATACCGGCTTTAATGCGAGGTATATGATTGTTCTGGGAGATGATAAAAGAAATCAAGGCCTCCCATGGGTCCTGATGCAGCACATGAATTCCTTGCCCCACCTGGATGACTTCTTTCATGGCCTGATTTCCTCGACAAAACTTCCGTTTTATTTTTCCGTAATCCCGGTCCAAATCCAGGTAATGTCTCCAAAAGTTCTCATCCTCCGGCGAAGATTCATAGGCCATTTGTTGAATTCGCAGTCTCCCTTGCTGCCCCTCCGGCTCCCAAGTCAGTTTGGCCACACGGTGACCCACTACACCAATATATGAAAAAGGGCTTTGGGCTTCCCAACGAAAACACTGGCCACATTCCAAAGTCTGGGCCAGTGAAAAGTCCTGGATGCCGTCCACCATTATCTGCTTTTCTACCATTTTGTTTTTGAAACTCAATATCCTGCTCTCCGTCTTGGGCATTCCCATGGATGAACCCCCACAGTGCCCCGTCTCATCCCATTCTATTACGATACCTGCAACCCTCTGATTTCAATATCCACCCGGGCTACATTGAAGGCGGTCATCTCCGCCACCTGCACTCGAAGAATCCGTTGAAACTCAGTGGCTGCTTCCAGTAGTGAAGTGCCATATTCCATAGTCACCAGCACCAGAATCTCTACGCCCCCCTTTCCTGTTTGGGTGGTTACACGAAGAATCTGGGCCACCCCGGCCTGCTTTTCTGCCAAAATATTGACGATATCACTGATGGCATTGTCGGAAATAAAGAAATCTCCCATATAACTGTAGGTGGGACGCACCACCGACTTTTCTGCAAATCCCGCCCGTCCGGAACCCAACTCCCGAAAAATTCTGAGAGGATCCAGGAAATATCCGGAAAAATCCTTTTTCAATTGGAAGGTAGGTACTGGAATAACGTGCTTGCCCATTTCGTGACGTTGCTTCCCTGCAATCTGGCGTTCCTTTTCCGTGGTAATTTTTTCAATATATATGGTTTCCTCGATAGGCGGCAACTCCAGACGACGGGAAATCTTTTCCACCATCTTGTCGGAGGTGCCAATGACCAGAATCCGATGGGGAGCTACTTGGCGGAGCTTTTCCAACACCTGGTTTCGATGCTCTTCTTCGGAAAAAAGAGCGGTTTTAATGGCTCCGACAACGGTTCCCTGTCTCTTGGCGGACTTTCCTGCCAGAATACCATTGCCATAAATAAACAAGCCGTCATCTATGATGGCTTCAATGTCCAAATCCCGGCATAAGTTCATGGCCTGATAACTTTTCCCGGTGCCACTTTTCCCTACCAATGCGTACACTTTCATGGCCAATGACTCTCTCTCGTCTTTACTTTCACAAAATATAATGTTATAATGCCTTTGTCTTAGAATTGGATTATTTCAAAAGGAGGATACCACATGAGCTATAAGATCACCGAAGAATGCATCTCCTGCGGTGCTTGTGAACCAGAATGCCCCACAGAAGCAATCTCTGAAGGAGAATCTATCTATGTGATTGATGCAGACAAATGCATCGACTGTGGCGCTTGTGCAGATGTTTGTCCGGTAGACGCACCGGTACCTGCATAAACATTGTAACAGATTCACTAGAAATTTAACAGTTACGAACAGTTAGCCGTTTCACTATAAGCGAAACGGCTACTTTCTTTTTTGTGGGATGTCCCTCTATCGATGAGGATCCTTCTGCATGTTATTAATGTGGTATGCCAGGGAATGAAGACTATCTGATAGGTGAACATTTTCCAAAGCCACCCTGGCCGGCACCTCGATGTCGATGGGAGCGAAGTTCCAAATGCCTCGAACCCCGGCAAAAGCCATCTTATCTGCAATTTCTTGGGCCGCTTCCTTCTGGGTACAGATGACACCAATATCTATTTTGTTGTCTTCGATATAGGGCACCAGCTGTTCCACATCCATAATTTCAAATCCGCCGCTATTGGTCCCTACTTTATCCATATTGTTATCAAACAGGGCTTTCACTGCAAATCCAGCTTTTCCGAAGGTGTAGTTGGCAACCGCAGTTCCCAATTTACCGGCACCGACGATTACCATAGTATGCTGTTTGTCCAATCCCAGAATGCCGCTGATTTCATTCAAAAGCGCTTCTACATTATACCCATACCCCTGTTGCCCAAAGCCGCCGAAATTGTTTAGATCCTGACGAATTTGAGAAGCAGTGTATCCGATGAGATTGCTCAAATCACCGGAAGAAATCTTATCCACTCCCTTTTTCTTTAGTTCGATTAAATATCTCCGGTATCTGGGCAACCGCTTGATAACGGCCCGGGATATCTTTTTCGTTGATTTCATCAATTTGTCTCCTCTAATGCTTTACCTAGATAAAAAAACCCGTT
The DNA here is from genome assembly GCA_964450985.1 of uncultured Oscillospiraceae bacterium. Classification (GTDB taxonomy): domain Bacteria; phylum Bacillota; class Clostridia; order Peptostreptococcales; family Anaerovoracaceae; genus JAAZGD01. The sequence goes on from CAYVFH010000008.1 coordinate 19,163, forward strand.
TGCGCAAACGGGTTTCTTATAACAACTAGTTAATCTTTTCTTCGATGTACTTTACGATGTCCCCTACGCTATGAAACTTTTCTGCATCTTCATCCGGCACTTCGATATCGAATTCATCTTCAATCGCCATAATAATTTCTACGGCATCCAACGAGTCTGCTTCCAAATCTTTCATCAAATGAGTCTCCATTTGAACCGCCGACTCTTCAACACTCAACTGATCGCAGATGATATCTCTTACTTTTTTAAATGTCATGGTTATTCCTCCATCAATCAAATTCCCCGACCTCTTGTTTCCCCCATAGGACCCCGGGCCAGAATAAAACCATTATAATGGCAACCCCTACGTAATGCAAGGGGATTTCCGAAAAAAATCATTCTCGGTCCATTTCCGCATTTTCCAACATTTCATGGCAAGAATTCCATTCGAAATAGGTATTTTCCAAATCTTGCTCCAACTGCTGCAGCTGCCGGGCAATTTCAGCCAGCTGTTCCGGTTGTGTTCGAATTTCCTCTTGCTCCATCCTATCTATGGTTTCCTGTTTCTGGGCCTCCAAGACCTCAAGGGTTCGCTCGGCCTCTTCCATCCGCCGAATCATTCTTCGCCGCAAGGCCTCCCGCTCTTTTTTTCTTTTTCGAAGCTCCATGGAAAGAGTGGCACTCTCTTCCTCCCCGTTTTTTCCCTCCATCAAAGCCCGGCCGATAGGATGGGGCATCCCTGTCAAGGTAGTCATGTACTCCTTGGTGGACTGAATGCTTTGCTTCTTTTCCACGTAGTAGTCATATTTCCCTAAATATGGTAGTATGCCATCTTGAGATAGCTCCAAAATTCGATGAGGAATCTTGTTGAGAAAATACCGGTCGTGAGATATACACAGAATAGTCCCCGGGAAGTCCAACAAGGCCTCTTCGAAAATCTCCTTGGAAGGAATATCCAAATGATTGGTGGGTTCATCAAAAATCAAAGTGTTGGCTCCCGACAGCATCAGCTTTAGGAGAGACAGTCTGGCCTTTTCTCCCCCGCTCAACTTAGCCACCGGGAGAAAAACCTTGTCCCCTTGAAATAGAAAGCGCCCAAGAATGGAACGCATCTGGGTATCGGTATATAGTCGGTAGGATTCCTTCAATTCCTCCAAAACCGTCAAGTTTGGATTCAAATTTTCCTGTTCCTGATCATAATATCCAAAGGATACATTATGACCAATCTTTAAATAGCCTTCATCCGGTTCCATCTGCCCCATGAGGATTTTCAACAAGGTGGTTTTTCCAATTCCATTGGGTCCCACCAAACAGATTCTCTCTCCCCTTTTGATGTCCATATTCACCTGCCGGAACAGCTCCCTTCGGTTTTGCCCCCGGCCAAAGCTTTTCGAAATGTTTTCTCCCAGAATCACGTCCCTACCGCTTTGAAACTCCTGTTTGAAGTGTATCTTCACCCGTCCTCCCGTGTTTTCCGGGGATGATAGTACCTCCATTTGCGCCAGCCTTTTTTCCCGAGACGCTGCCCTTTTGGCTAGTTTTTCCGTACCCCGCTCCTTGAAGCGACGAATGATGTCTTCCTGGCGGGCAATTTCCTTATGCTGGATTTGCGCCTTTCGCAAAGCCTCTTCCCGAAGAAGTCGCTTCCTTTTCGCATAAGCTTCATAGCCACCCTCAAAGATATCCAGCTTCTTTCCTTCTATTTCAAATATCCGGTTGGTTACCTGATCCAGAAAATATCGGTCATGGGTCACCACCAGAAGGGTACCACGGTAGGATTTCAGGTACTGCTCCAACCACTTCAGCATGCCGATATCCAAGTGATTGGTGGGTTCGTCCAACAACAAAACGTCTGGCTTTTGCAATAAAAGACAGGCTAGAGACAAGCGGGTCTTTTCCCCTCCAGATAGAGTGGAAAGCTTTTTTTCGTACAGAGACTCCGGAAAGGCCATGGTGGATAAGATGCCCTTTACTTCACTTTGGTAAGTGTATCCGCCCCGGACTTCGTATTGATGGCGCAGTCGTTCCAACTGTTCCATCTCTATCCGTGCCGCTTCCCCCTTTGCCGCAATGACTTCCGTAACCCGAGTCATTTCAGTTTCTAATGCATGGAGTTCCGAAAAACTGTCTTCCACCTGACGAATCACGGTTTTGTCCTGGGAAAAATCCGGCTGCTGCTTGAGAAAGCCGATTTTCTTTTCCCCGGACACAAAAATATCTCCGGAATCGGAGGGTACTTCTCCGGAAAGCACACGAAGCAATGTGGTTTTTCCCGCCCCATTGGCCCCGATCAATCCAATTCGATCCCCTTCCTTAATGTGAAAAGAAATCTCATCCAGAAGGATTTCTGTTCCAAAGGACACTTTAAGGTTTTTTACACTGAAGAGAATCATATCCCATGGGCAGGCTCGGGGTGGCATCCAAATCCAGACCGTCCTGCTTTCCTTCCATAAATTTATAATATGCTGCACATCCAATCATGGCCGAATTGTCGGTACATAACAAGGGGTGGGGACAATACAGCTGAATTCCTTCTTTTTGACACCGTTGTTCCAACCATTGTCGCAGTCTTTGATTGGCGGAAACACCTCCCGCCAGCACCAACTTCCCGGTACCCATTTCCAGGGTAGCTTTCACACTTTTTTCCACCAATACTTCCATAACGGCTTCCTGAAATCCAGCAGCTACACTGGCCACATCCACCTTATGTCCTCGTTGGGTTTCTGTATGGACATAATTCAGAACTCCCGTCTTAATTCCACTGAAGGAAAAATCATAGGAATCTTTATCCAAGTAGACCCGCTTAAAGGGGATTTTCTTGGGATCCCCCTCCAGGGCAACTTCTTCCACTTTGGGTCCGCCGGGATAGCCCAACCCCAAAATGCGTGCTACCTTATCATAGGCTTCCCCTACGGCATCATCTCTGGTTTCTCCCAGCAACACCCATCGGTTATAATCCTCCACCTGAACAATGGCTGTATGGCCACCACTTACAATCAATCCGGTAAAAGGAGGCTCCAGATCCGGATACTGGATATAATTCGCAGCCACGTGGCCCATCATATGGTCCACACCTACCAATGGTTTGTCCAAGGCAAAGGCCAGTGCCTTCGCCGTAGCCACCCCAATCAAAAGGGCCCCTACCAACCCGGGTCCGCAGGTCACCGCAACCATATCCACCTGTGAATATTCCACCTCTGCCTCCTTCAGGGCTTGCTCCAACACCTGGTTGATGTTCTCCAGGTGATGACGAGAGGCAATCTCCGGCACCACACCACCATAGGCTTGATGAATGGAAATTTGGGATGATATCACATTGGAAAGCACCTCTCGCCCTTGGGCAAGAAGGGCCACCGCCGTTTCGTCGCAGCTGGATTCAAATGCCAGGGTAATCCATTGGCCATTCTTCATCTTCCCACTCCTTTTTCATCCCCTTCTATCAGGTTCCCATCAGGAATCCACCACATAATGATGCCGTCCTCTCCCTCTTCTTCATAGTATCCGGGCCGCTTTCCCTGTGCACGAAAACCCAGAGACTCATACATGGCTCGAGCGGCTCGGTTTCCCTCTCTCACCTCCAGGGTAAATCCCATGCAACCCCCTTCCATGCCGTGTTGTACTAAGGCCCTTACCAACTCTTTCCCCACACCTCTTCCTCGATGTTGAGGATGAACAGCAATTCGAGTAATATGCCCCTCATCCACAATAATCCATAGGGCGGCATAGCCTACCACTTGTTCATTCAGAAGGGCTTTCACCACCACTCGTTGGTGTTGGTCCCCCAACTCCTGAGATAGGGCTTCTCGGGTCCAAGGCCGAAGGAAACACAATCGCTCCAATTCTTCCAATACATCTAAATCCCGTTCATCAGCTGTCCGGATTATGCGATCCATCACCATGAACACCCTCCTTCACCGGCGTATGAGATTCCTTTGGAATCCCTTCCTGCTTCTTTCGCTCCGCTTCCGCCAAACGATGGTACTCCGGGTGAAGCTGATGATATTCCATCAACAAACCCTTTTGGTATCGCTCTTTGGCCAACTTTGCCCCGGATGCTGCTGTTTGATACAACAAGTTCTCCGAAGCAAACTGAGATTTCCAGGCATTTTGTTCAATTCGGCCTGCCAATTGATCTTTGTAGCGAAGAACGCCATCCCCGAACCATACCATACGGGAATTTTGTTTTTTCTCCACCTGATTCTCCAGAAGGTCCATAAAGGATTCCAAAGAGTAGGGACCGGCCGGAATCAAGGTTTCATCCCCCCAAAAACAAGCCCCATACACCTGATCTCTCCGAGCATCTAAAATGACGCATCGCAAACCCGGATCATCTTGTTCCCCATGAAACCGAAAGGTTTCCAGGGTGGGTATGGCAATCAACGGCAATCCGGTCACTTGACCCAAGGCTCGGGCGGTAGACACCCCGATACGAATTCCGGTAAAAGAGCCGGGACCCACAGAAACACCGATGGCTGTCAGCTCCTTCAAGGAAAGTCCTCTTTGCTCTAAAAGCTCTTTGGTCATGGGAATCAAAGAGGTGAGATGATTGTACCCCTTTTCCCCTTTTATCTCTGTAATTTCTTCCTCTAATAATGCCACAGAAGCTATGGGCCCCGTGGTTTCCATGGTCAGGATTTTCATACAATCCTCTCCTTTATGCCCCACACATGAAAGAGACGGCTCCCGGAATGCTCTCCCGGGGTGATGTGAATCCGAATAGCCTCTTTCGGCAACTGTTCCAGGATTTTGTCCGCCCACTCAATCACGGTTACACCCTTTCCCTCGATATATTCTTCATACCCCAGTTCCCATAATTCTTCTTCTTGGATTCGATATACATCAAAATGATACAGAGGGAGTTTCCCCTCATGGTATTCCTTAATGATGGTGAAGGTGGGACTGGTAACCCGTTGGTCAATTCCCAGACCCAAGGCCAGATACTGGGTTAGGGTGGTTTTCCCCGTTCCCAAGTCCCCGGTTAAAGCTACCACAGAACCGGGCTTCAAATGGTTGGCCAATTGAAGCCCGAATTGCTTGGTTTCTTCTTCGTTTTCTAAGTAGTACAATTCTTCCCTCATGGTTTTCTCTCTTCCGGGCCACCCCTTCGAAAGCTTTGTGTTGCTCTATCTTCGCAGGAAACCCGACAACCGTTTATATAGCAAAAATGTGATAGTGGAGTTGATACCCGCTTTCACGAAATTAAAAGCCAGAATCATGGGCATTAAGGTCATAACCACTTCCCGGGGAACTCCCATAAACAAAGGTGTTACCACCAGATTGGCAAAAAACATTACCACCACCATGGCCAAGGAACCAGCGGCTAATGCCGTCACCGCTCTTCTCTTAGTTTTGCCTTTTCCATAAATCAAACCAGCTACCAACACCATAGTACCGGTGGCGATGATATGCATTATTATACCATATGCACCGCTATGTGCGCTAACGGTCAATCCCTGAACTACGGAAGTTACCACAGTCAGACCCAGCCCGGCCAAAGGACCGAAGGCAAAGGTGCCAATCAGAATGGAAATGTCAGCAGGGTCATATTCCAAAAATGGTACGGCGGGAAAAATGGGAAAATGGATAAAGTACACCAGCACCACGGATATGGCCACCAGCATTCCCATTTTCGCCAATCGGATGGTTCTCTTTTGCGCATTCAAATTGTTGTCGCTCATGTTCAAATTCCTCCTTAACTTTGTTGGAATCTGTCAGGTTACAAAAAACCCCGGAGTCCATATAAACTCCAGGGCATTCCACGCGAATCATCGCTTGTTTCTTTCATCCGGACTCTAACCGTCGGTATCGGGATGGAACCGATTCGGCCCGGGAAACTCTTCCCAGGCTCGTGGACTCGTAGCCAAAGGCTCTTTACCACCGGTGAGGACTTTCACCTCGCCCTGAAACAGATTAACTATTTAACAAACTAATTATACCTTCCCCTTGGATTGGAATCAAGAGGTTTCTTCTTCTTTTCCCATTAAGGGATTTTCCTCTTTGCTCAGTTGGTAAATGGCTTGGCCGTAGATAACGGCCGCCTTCATCAATTGGGGAATTTCCATATATTCGTTTTTCTGATGTGCCACTTCCCGGTTTCCCGGCAGAGAAGGACCGAAGGCTACAAAGTGATTCATGGCCCGGGCATAAGTTCCGCCACCGATGACCAGGGGATGGCTTTCCACATCTCCCGTCACTTGCCCATAGACACCCATCAGCTTCTCAATCAAGGGATCATCCTTGGAAAAATATATGGGGTGCTGGACCATGGTCTTGATCACACCCATTTGTCGGGGGGTTAATGTCTCCATCAAAATCCCATAAATCCCCGCATCCTCATAGGTTACCGGGTACCGTACATTCACCGTGACCCTGGCTACCTTGCCATCCATATATGCCTTGCCGATGTTGAGAATCAATGCACCACTTTCCTCATCTGCCACATCCAGGTTCAATCCCTTCCCGTGCAAGTCGTAACCGATGTGTTGGTTGTAGAATTCAATGAAGTCGTTCACATCATCCTCTGCAAAGGTAAGCTGGCCTAAGAATTCCATCAAAAGAGAAATGGCATTGAATCCATGTTCCGGCCGGGCACCGTGAGCACTCACACCTTCCGCTACTACCTCCAGGCTTTTCCCGGAAGGCTTACAGCGAAGGCCCCCTTTTTCCGGCACCGAAAAGCAGGATATCTGTTCTTTGATTTTCTCATAGACCTTGGGATCCTTATGGAACAGTAACGCCCTGGCATAATCCGCTACCATATTGGCTGCATGGCCACCCTTCAGACGACGAAGCTCCAACCCCCGTTCCAACCCCACGGTTTTCGAAAGCTTCTTAACCACATCAAATACTAAAATGCCTTTTTCCCCGGAAATGGCGGGGAATTCTGCGTCGGGTGTGAATCCAAAGTCCGGAGCCTTTTGTTTGGAGAGATAATAATCCATGCCCGACCAACCGGTTTCCTCATCCAGTCCAAACACCAATCGAATGTTAGTCTTTGGCTCATAACCCAGTTCTTTCAATGCCTTTAAAGCATAAAATACGGCAATGGTGGGGCCCTTGTCATCCAAAGCACCTCTTCCGTAAATTCGGTCTCCCACCACCTGCCCCCCATAGGGCTCCATATCCCAATCGGTACCCTCCGGCACCACGTCCAGATGAAGCAGTATGCCCAGGGTATTTTCCCTACCCGAAGAATAATCCATGTGGCCGCCATAATGGTCCACATCCACGAAAGAAAAACCTTCCTTCTGGGCCAATTCCTTCATATACATGAAAGCACTATGAACCTCCTCCCCAAATGGAAGAAACTGATCCCCCATGGTAACGGGATCCTTCCTCACGCTGGGGATTTGTATTAATCCCGAAAGAGAAGCCACCAGCTCCTCTTCATAGCTCATGATTTTTTCGGTTAGTTCCTGCCATAAACCTTCCACTTTTATCTACTCCTCCTGATTCAACACGGCGGGATCTGTCACTACTTCCTCCGGTCGGAACCGTTGCTCTATCCGGAAGGATCCCAGTAGACTCAAGGCATCCTCCTTGGCCTGCTGTGCTCTGGCTAAATGGCCGGAATAGGCCAACTGCGGGTTCTGGTCCAGTTGCTCATCCAGCGGAATAATATAGTAGTGGTCTTTCCCGTCTTTTCCGTATTTTTCCACCCAGGTGGGAATGGCTTCCATCGCCAAGCCGGTAATTTCATCCGACGTTCTGTCGTACTCCAACGTAACTTTCGCCATGGCCCCGGTTTCCGTATATCGATTTCCCAAGGTTTCCAACCGTTGATTGGAAACAAAATTACCAAGGCTAAAATATACCGGAACTCTTTGGTTGGCCAGCTCCATTTCCTGCAAGGTATGAGGATGGGACCCAAAGATGATATCAATATCCGGATTCTGCACCAGTTTTTCTTTCATATAATGCTGCCAGGGATTAGCCGCCAGCTGGTATTCTTCCCCCCAATGAAGATAGAGAACCACCACGTCCATACCCCTCTGTTTCATCCAGTGAACCTGTTCATTGATTTTCGCCACTTCCCCATCCATGTTTTCATAGCCAAAGGAATTGATACGGTCCGCCGTTTCCTGGGATACGAAGCTGCCATTGATGGATACCCTTCCCGGAAGAGAAGGGGTTTGGTAGGTGTAAGCCAGTGTGCCCACCCAAACTCCTTTTACCAGTCGAGCCGCCCATCTTTGCCGGGATAGAACATCTCGACTGCCGGTGGTAACAAAATGCTGTTGCCGAAGAATCCGCAAGGTACGATCCATCCCCATAATGCCACGATCATTGACGTGATTATTGGCGGTGGCCGCTACATCGAATCCTACATCCCGTAAGGTTTCTGCCAAATTATCCGGAGTACTAAAGGAGGGATACCCGGTATAAGGGCTCTCTCCAAAGGTGGTTTCCAAGTTCATAATGGCCAAATCGGCTTGTTGCACGTAGGGTTTCACATATTGATAAACATCATCAAACACATAGGTGCCGTCACCCTGGGCGGCTGCCACCAGTTGGGTGGAATGATACATCACATCTCCCACACAAAGAATTTCCAATTCCGTAAGATCCGCTACGGGAATCTCCGGTTGGGGCGCTTCTTCCGGTAAAGGTTCTTCTTTCACAAAAAGCAGTGAGTAGATTAAAAATCCACTCACCAAAATCAACAGAACCAACAGTATCTGAAGTAACCGCTTTCCTTTCATGATTCCTCCGAACCCAGAATACTAATCGACGGCTTCTACTCTGACGATTTCAGGATAGGCTTCTTTTAAAATCCTCTCTACTACTCCGGAGAGAGTCATACGAGCACCAGGGCAACCCACGCAGTGTCCCTGCAATCGCACCTTCACCACTTTGTCCTCGGTATACTCCACGAACTCAATGTCTCCCCCGTCCCTTTGCAACAAAGGTCGAATTTGTTCCATAGCTTCTCTGATTTTGTCTTCCATTTTTTCCTCCTGTTCTTCACTAAACCATTATTATTCTGCTGGTGGCACCCAACCCCAGCTAGGTACTACCGTATATATTGTGGTAAATTCTCTGTCCCGTATGGTTTTAATCGCTACGGATTTTGTGGGATCACCCATTTCATTGAAGCTGATGGAACCGGAAGCCCCCGGAAACTCATGGTGCCTCAGAATCTGCTCCATTATCAGCTCCCCTCGCGTGGCGGTGCCTGCTTTCACAATGGCACTACGTGCTACTAGGTATGCATCATATCCCAACACCGTGGCTCGATCCGGTACCGCATCGGCGCCATACTTCTTTTTATAGGCGGTCATAAAGACTTCCGTCTCCGTTGTACCTGCCGCTTCATCAAACAGGGAGGAGAATGCGATGATATTGGTGCTTGCTGTACCTGCCTGGTAAATCAAAGCTTCATCTTCCCAATCATCGGTTCCCAAAAAGGTACAATTTAGTCCCACTTCTCTGGCCTGGTTAATAATTTGAATGGAGTCTGCCAGACCTGCCGGAAGAAAACAAACCCGTATTCCAGAGTCCTTCAACCGATTCAATTGGGTGGTATGGTCCTCTTGCCCGGTTGTGAACTCGATAGTGAGAGCCACAGAACCTCCCAGCTGAGTTACCTTGTCCGAAAAGCTTTTGCTCACTGCCTGGGCCCGATCATCGTTGCCAGGCCTCATAACCGCCACTTCTGTGATATGAAGCTGTTCCACCGTATACTTGGCAAGAGCCACTCCCTGGAAAGACTCCACGAAACACACTCTACAATAGTATGGATTATTGGAAGTCACCAATGGATTGATGTTGCTAATGGCGATGGCGGGTATCTTGGCCTCTTCAAAAATGGGGGCTCCCACTAAAGAGTTTACACTGCCGTAACTGCCCAATACCACGCTCACACCTTTATCCACCAGGTCCTTGGCTACCGTTGCTCCCACATAAACATCCGATTGGTTATCTCCATATACCAACTCGATTTCTTTGCCCAAGGCCGTGGGGTACAGCTCATGGGCTAACTCTATGCCCATTTTTTCCAATTCCCCATACACTCTGTCTTCGCCGGTCAGCGGTTGGAATACGCCCATTCGAATCACCGACCGTTCCACCGCTTCATGGGTAATCCATGTGGCCACAAAATTATCATAGGTTTGGCAGCCGGCCAGCAGTAATACACATACCGCTAACCCGAAAACCTTCCACCTTTTCCCTAATTTCTTCATAAAACCCCTCATTCCTACCCGGGGACTTTATTCTCCCAAGTATGCCGCCCGAACCTTATCGTTGCCCAGAAGCTCTTTTCCGGTTCCGGAGAGTGTTACTACTCCGGTTTCCAACACGTACGCATAATCGGATATCTCCAGAGCGGCTTTGGCATTCTGCTCGATAAGCAGTACATTCACACCCGCACGATTGATTTCTTGAATAATCTCAAAAATACTCTTTACCACCAAAGGAGCTAACCCCAACGAGGGCTCATCCATCATCAGCAGCTTGGGCTTACTCATCAAAGCTCTCCCCACTGCCAACATCTGCTGCTCCCCTCCGGAAAGGGTCCCTGCCAACTGCCATTTTCTTTCCAGTAGTCGAGGAAATAAGTCATAGACCCAGTTGGTATCCCGTTGGATTCCTTCCTTATCCTTACGGAGAAAGGCGCCCATGGTCATGTTTTCTTCCACCGTCAAGTCTGGGAACACCCGGCGTCCTTCCGGGCACAAAACCACGCCCTCTGACACGATATCCCGGGTCTGCATTCGAGTAATATCCCGGTCATTGAATTCAATCAACCCCGAGGTCTTTGGAATCAAACTCATTATGGCCTTCAACGTGGTGCTTTTACCCGCCCCGTTGGCCCCGATAAGGGAAATAATCTTTTGGTCCGGCACTTCCAGGCTGACTCCTCGAAGGGCATGAATCCCTCCATAATGAATGTTCAGATTTTCTATTTTCAGCATTAGTCATCCACCCCCAGATATGCCTCGATTACTTTGGGATCCTTTTGAATTTCTTTGGGGGTCCCCTGGGCAATCAGCTTCCCATAATCCAACACGTAGATTCTTTCGCAAATTCCCATGACCACCTGCATATGATGCTCAATCATTAGGATGGACAGGTCAAAATCGTCTCGAATTCTGCCCACAAATCGCATCAGTTCATCGGATTCCTGGGGATTCATTCCCGCCGCAGGCTCATCCAACAATAACATTTTGGGCTCCGTGGCCAGGGCCCTGGCAATCTCTATATGACGTTGCTTCCCATAAGGAAGGGAGGATGCCACTGCGTCTTTTACATCCGCCAGATCCAGGATGGAAAGAAGTCGCATGGTCTCATCCCTCATGGCTTTTTCTTCCTTGTGGTTGATTTTAAGGGTAGCAGCCAGCCAATTGGACTTCAGTTTAACATGCTGGGCAATCAATACATTTTCATATACGGTGAGTTCTTTGAATAGTCGTATGTTTTGAAAGGTTCGAGCCACCTTCATTTTCGTGATTTTATCCGGAGTCAACACCTTGGCTTTGGTATATTTTCCCTTGTTTTCTCCCGCATAAAGCTCTTTCATCTTGCCTTGGGGATAGTTGGACACAATCATTTCTCCGTTAAGATAAATGGCGCCATTGGTGGGAGGATATACTCCGGTGAT
>CAYVFH010000009.1:0-24041 GCA_964450985.1 uncultured Oscillospiraceae bacterium
TGCAGCGGAGGTTGTATTTTTAGAATTGGTGTAGCATGCTTTGAGGGGGTACTTCTGAATGAATGAATTTGGAAGTACCTTTTTTCCACGTGGTGGTGACGAGGGCAAATCCACGTTGTGGGAAAGGATGAATAATGGAAAAGAAGGACGGATTTGTTGTGTTCGAGGACGGAACTAAAATCGAAGAGTCGCAATTTCTTTCCATGGTTTTAGATTCTCTGCCTTTGGAAATCTTTTTGAAAACCTTAGACGGTGCCTATTTTTATGTGAATCAGACTTTGGCAGACAACGACAAAATTCCCAGGGAACAGATTATCGGAAAACGAGATCAAGACCTATATCCTCCCCAAGTATATCCTATTTTCACAGAGACGGATAAGGAAGTGGCGATACGGGGCAAGGATATTACGTTTACCCACGATAATATTGACGAAAAAATACTCAAAACCTATAAAGCCTTGTTTCCCAAAAATGGAGTATCGGCGCAGGGGATTCTTGGGTATTCCTTGGATGTGACGGAGCTGGTGGAGAGAATAAAGGCTTTAGAAAAAGAACAAACCAAATATAAAGGGATTTTTGAAAGTGCCCCTTTGGGGGTGGCGGTGTATCACACCATATCCTGCCAGGCACTGGAGATTAATCCCATGTTCTGTGAAATTACGGGCCGGACTCGGGAAGAGTTGATGACATTGCCTTGGGAATCCTATTCTCACCCGGACGAAGTCGAAGAGAACCTTCAATTTATGAAGCTTTTAACGGAGCACAAGATTGATGGTTTTAATATGGAGAAGCGATTTATCAGACCAGACAACACAGAGGTTTGGGTTCATATGACCATTAAGCGGTATTCCGATGAAGACAATCGGGATGCCCATTTGGTGATGATTACCGATATCAGTGACCGAAAAGAGGCAGAAGCTAAAGCCGCCTACTATTTTGACCACGACCAGCTGACGGGATTGTATAACAGGAAGTATATTGACGAAAAGATGAAGGAATTGGATTCGCCGGATTATTGGCCCCTTTCCATTATTATGGCGGATGCCAATGGGCTGAAAATGACCAATGATGCCTTTGGCCATATGGAGGGAGATCGCATACTGAAAGAGTTGGCCCGGATTTTTACGGAAGCTGCCCGTCCCGAGGATTTTGTGGCCAGAACCGGGGGAGATGAGTTTACGATGCTGATGCCCGGCACAACGGGGAACCAGGCATTGCAGATGATGACTCGGATTAATGAGGCAAAAGACCAGGAAAAGGAACAATCTCTGATGCTTTCCATGTCCATGGGATGTGCCACCAAGGTGTCGGCAGCGGAATCTATTGAAAGTGTGTACCAAGCAGCAGAGGCTCCAATGTACCACAATAAAATTACAGAAAGCAATGCCTACAAGGTGAAAATCATTCATCATATTCAGGATATGCTTTTTCAACGAAATCCCTCGGAAAAGGAACATTGTCAAAGAGTAAGAGACCATGCGGTGGCTTTGGGGGAGAGAGTAGGTATCCAAGGACAGGGTTTGGAGGAATTATCTCTAGCCGCCATGCTCCATGATATTGGTAAAGTGGGGGTGGATGGCGAAGTCTTAAATAAAAACGAAGGTCTCAGCAAAGGGGAATGGGCCAAGGTGATGAAGCATCCTGAAGTGGGATATCAAATCCTTCGGGGAGTTCCGGAGTATGGTAAAATAGCGGAATATGTGTTATATCACCACGAGAGGGTAGATGGTGTAGGATATCCGGTGTCCTTGAGTATAGAGGACATTCCCATCCAGTCCAAAATATTAGGTTTGGCGGAGGCTTATGTGGATATGACCAGCCAGCGTCCTTATCGGGCGAAAATGTCCAAAGAAGAAGCCATGGATGAAATCAAAAGAGGAGCAGGAACCCAATTCGATCCGAAGCTGGTCACCCTATTTTTGGAAGAGGTGATTCCACAGCTTAACCCTTGATATAAGTTAGGATGATGTACCGATGGAGCCAATCATTGATATTCAAAATTTAATATTCGAGTATGGATTCTCAGAAGAGGAAGAGCCGGGGAAAAGGGCGGTTGATGATGTTAGCCTAACCATTGAGAAGGGAAGCTTCACAGCCGTGATCGGGCGCAACGGGTCTGGGAAATCCACTCTGGCAAAAAATATTAACGCACTGCTTCTTCCCACAAGCGGTGCGGTTTATGTTAAGGGAATGGATACCAAGGTGTCGGAGTGGCTTTGGGAAATTCGTCAGAGCGCAGGAATGGTCTTTCAGAATCCGGATAACCAGCTGGTTTCTTCCATCGTGGAAGATGATGTGGCATTTGGGCCGGAGAATTTGGGTATAGAGCCATCGGAAATCCGTAGAAGAGTAGATGGGGCTCTTCGTTCCGTGAATATGCTGGAATGTCGGAAGATGGGGCCTCACCTCTTATCCGGGGGTCAAAAACAACGGATTGCCATAGCCGGTGTGGTGGCTATGAAGCCGGAGGTCATTATTTTTGATGAACCCACTGCTATGCTGGATCCTTCCGGACGGAAGGATGTGATGACCATTATCGATGGGCTGAACAAGGAGGGCATTACGGTGGTGCTCATCACCCATTTTATGGACGAAGCGGCCCTGGCGGATTATGTTTTCGTAATGGATGGTGGAAAAATTGCGTTGCAAGGAACTCCCCGGGAGATTTTTTGCCATGCTGCAGAAATTCGAGAGATGTGTTTGGACGTACCACTGGCAGTGGAAATTGCACATTGTCTCAGGCAGCGGGGGCTTCCCGTGCCCATGGACATTATTACAATGGATGAAATGGTGGATTTTGTATGTCAATCGAAGTAAAGAACTTAACTCATATATACAGCGAAGGACTTCCTCACCAGCAGGTAGCGGTTAAGGACGTGAGTTTCTCCATTTCTGATAATACATTTGTAGGGATTATTGGTCATACCGGTTCCGGCAAATCTACGTTGGTTCAGCATTTGAACGGTCTATTGAAACCCAATGAGGGAAGTATCACCATAGATGGTGTGGATATTACCAAGAGCAACGTTTCCATGAGAGAAATTCGCAAAAATATCGGATTGGTTTTTCAATATCCGGAATATCAGCTTTTTGAAGAGACGGTAGAAAAGGACGTGGCCTTCGGACCTGGCAATCTGGGCCTACCCCCTGAAGAGGTTCACGAAAGGGTAGAGGAAGCCCTACAATTCGTAGGAATGGATTTGGAGGAAATCGGAGAAGTTTCTCCCTTTGAATTATCCGGTGGCCAGAAAAGGCGCGTGGCCATCGCCGGTGTATTGGCCATGCGACCCAAAGTTTTAATACTGGATGAACCCACTGCGGGATTGGACCCCAAAGGCCATAAAGATGTGTTGGATATGATACAAAGAATCCATGGGAAGACCCAAGGAATTATTATTCTGGTGTCCCACAACATGGCAGATATTGCCGCCCATGCGGACCAGGTTCTGGTGATGGAAAAGGGTGGTTTGGTGCTTTCCGGCACGCCTGGGGAGGTGTTTCAGCAAGGGGATTATCTGGCCTCTATGGGTCTGGACATTCCGCCGGCAGCTCAATTAATCCGTGAGATTCGAGGCCGTGGGATTCCGGTAGAAGGAGATCCTCTCACCACAGAGGAGGCCATTGAGGCTATATATGGAGTGCTAAAGAGATGATTCGTGATATTACATTGGGACAATATTTTCCGGGAGAGTCCGGGATTCATCGATTAGATCCCAGGGTGAAAATAGTAATCGCCCTGACTTTTATTGTGGCTTTGTTTTTGGTAAAGGATTTCATGGGATTTGCCATTGCGGTACTTGCCCTGGGCATTGTGATTGCCAGATCAAAAGTTCCCCTTCGTTTCATCTTGAAGGGACTGAAGCCCATTTTCATTATTATTGTTTTCACCTTCACCGTGAATATGTTTATGATTGGCGGGGAAGTGCTGTGGCAATGGAAGTTCTTGCATATTACCCGGGAGGGACTATATACCGCAGTATTTATGGCTATCCGTTTAATTCTGTTAATCATCGGCTCATCTTTATTGACTCTGACCACCAAACCCATCCATCTAACCGACGGTATCGAGAGTCTATTAAAGCCTTTGACGTTGATTAAGGTGCCGGCCCATGAACTGGCCATGATGATGACCATTGCCCTTCGGTTTATCCCCACACTATTGGAAGAAACCGACAAAATCATGAAGGCACAAATGGCCAGAGGGGCAGATTTTGAAAGTGGCAATATCTTAAATCGGGCAAAAAGCTTGATTCCCCTTTTGGTTCCTCTTTTCATCAGTGCCTTTCGAATTGCCCAGGATTTGGCCATGGCTATGGAGGCCAGGTGCTACCGGGGGGGTGCGCATCGTACACGGATGAATGCCATCAAAATGGGGCTTCGGGATGTGGGCGCTTTAATACTTTTAGTGGGATTTGTAGCCCTGATTGTGGTGCAACCTTATGTATGGGGGAGCATTCTATGAGAACCCAGCGTTTGATTCAAGGAGCGGTGATTGCATCGGTATATACGGTACTCACACTATTATTAGCCCCTATCAGCTATGGAGTGATGCAGGTGAGAATCTCGGAAGCATTGACCGTGCTGCCTTATTTTACCCCGGCGGCCATCCCCGGTCTTTTTGTGGGATGCCTTGTAGCGAATATGTTGGGGCCCTACGGGGTGATGGATATGATATTCGGCAGTCTTGCCACCTTACTCAGTGCCATCCTTTCTTACCGACTTCGGAAGTATCCCAGATGGGTACCGTTCCCGCCGGTATTGGTAAATGGCGTGGTGATAGGGGGATTGCTTCACTTTGGGTATGGAGTCCCTCTTTCCTTATGGGCCTGTATGGGATGGGTGGCATTGGGACAAGCCATCGCTTGTTATGGACTGGGTTACCCTTTGCTTCGAATACTGAAAGGATACGAGAAAATCTTTCGATGATCTTAAAAAAGAGAAAATGAGACAAAGAAAAGTAAAGGACTTGGAAGAAAAACTTCTTTTTCACGAAGCCTATATGATAACAGAACCCTCCCTCTACCGAGACCGGTGGAAGGAGTTTTTTTCCAACGCCGATTCCGTTTCTTTGGAAATAGGGTGTGGAAAGGGAAGATTTCTCACCTCGCTTGGACAGGAGAACCCGGATTGTGGGTTTGTTGGAATAGAGGGACATCAGACAGTCGCTTTGAGAGCCATGGAAAAAATAGGGCAGATGGGTCTCTCCAATGTGGCGGTGGTTCCCCAATATGTAAGGGATGTAAGAGAATGGTTTGGACAGGGAGAATTGGCGGCCATCTATTTAAATTTCAGCGATCCATGGCCCAAGGATCGTCATGAAAAGAGAAGGCTTACATGGGCTGGATTCCTGGAAGGATATCGTCATGTGTTGGAAAAAGAAGGCTTTCTCCAAATGAAAACAGATAATGACGGGTTGTTCCAGTATTCACTGGACAGCCTCATTCAGAACGGATTTGAAATTGTGGAAAGCAGCTGGGATTATCATGGGAGCCCTCTGGATCAGGACCAGGTGCGTACAGAATATGAGGAGAAGTTTGCCAATCGGGGTTTACAGATTCATTATGTGAAGGCAAAGGTGAAGGTTTGTGAAGGTAAGGGTGAAGGTTCTTGTTTTAAAATAGCAAGTCAAATGATATAATATGTTTCATTTAAGGGGTTTGAAAGGAGTGAAGGTATGGGAGATTATATTTTGGCAGAGGCCAATGGAAGAGTGATTCCAAAGCGAGACGTGATTTTTGGTATTTCCGGCATGGCCAATGAAATGGCGGCCAGAGAAGGAAAAGACAAGGTGATCAATGGCACCGTAGGTTCTTTGTTGGACGACAATGGGGACCTGATGATTTTAACTTCAGTGGTGGAAGCCTTGAAGGATCTGGCGCCCAAAGATTTTGCAGATTATGCCCCCATAGGAGGATTGCCGTCCTTTCATCAAGCGGTGATTAAGGAAACCTTTGGTGATTATGTGCCACAAGGGTTTACCAAAGCGGTGGCCACTCCGGGAGGAACGGGAGCCATTCGAAATACCATCGTAAATTACTCGAAAGTGGGAGACAAAATATTGACCACAGATTGGTTCTGGGGGCCTTATCAGACCATTGCACAGGAGCATGGCCGAACCATTACCACCTTTACCTTATTTGATGAGAATCTGGGATTTCATCAGGAATCCTTCCGGGAAAAGGTGGCAGAGCTAGGAGAGACACAAGGGAAGGTGGTCATCTTGCTCAATACACCGGCTAACAACCCCACCGGGTTTTCTGTGTCGGATACGGAGTGGGACGGTATCGTATCTACCCTGAGTCAAGAAGCAGAGAAAGGACATACCATCACCTTGTTTGTGGATGCGGCCTATTTGGATTATGCCGGAGATCCCAAGGAAGTTCGCCAGTTCTTGAAGAAGCTAGATGGTCTCTCTGCTAGAATTTTAGTGATTGTGGGTTATAGCATGTCAAAGGGATACACTCTCTACGGTATGAGAGGGGGAGCCATGATTTGCTTGTCCTCCAATGAAGAAATTGCAGAAGAATTCAAGAAGGTTTGTGAGCAATCCTGCCGGGGCACATGGTCCAACTGCACCCGGGCTGCCCAGGCTCTGATTAGCAAGGTTCATGAGAATCCGGCACTTTTGAAAAAGGTAGAGGAAGAGCGTGCTGGTTTTCGAGAAACACTATTGGAAAGAGGGCGGGCGTTTGAAAAAGGGGCCAATGAATGCGGCTTGAAAATCATTCCGTATGATGGGGGATTCTTTGCCTCTATACCCTGTGATCAGCCGGAGAAGGTAGTGGATGAATTGATGAATGAAGGTATTTTTCTGGTTCCTTTGAGCAAGGGAATTCGAGTGGCGGTATCGGCCTTATCCTTGGAAAAGCTGATTATGATCCCGGCGCGTGTAAAAGCAGCCATGGAGAAGTGCTAATAATTTGTGAAAATATCTAAAAAATGACGGGCTAATAAGAGAAAATATGTGAAAATTAACATAAAATTTCTGGATTTCTCTTGACAATGCCACTGTATCATGGTAAAGTGGACCACATATTATAGATAATATTCCAAAAAACACATATGGACTAAAGGAAATCTCAGTATGGAAAAGATGGTTTTACAGCAAAAAAAGAGAAGCAGAAAACCTTAGGGTCTGCCACGATGCGGTATTCCGCCATGGGCAGGCAGATTTGCATTGCTCATGAGGCGGGTTTTCCATGAAGGAGTCAGAAAACGTCTTTTGGGCAAGACCAAAAGACGTTTTTTATATGATTTTAAAGGATATGGGGACAAGGGGAAGAAAATGAATATTCATCAATATTTAGATCAAGGAAATGTAATCTATATGAAGGAAAGTGAAGTGATTGCTTTTTTGGAAAATAAAGCGGGGGTATCGGATTTTCGGCAAATCCTGGATGGATTCCGAAGGCAACCGTCCAAAGAGGGGATACTGGTGAGAGGTTCCAATCGGGTGACCTTACGGCTGTGTCAGCCTAATTTATTTTTAGATAACCCCATACAAAACGGGGACAGGGTTTGGATATTATTGGGGAAAACCCTGGGAGCTTATTGTTTGATTTAACCGGAGCCGATGTTCTGGTAATAGATGGGACTGCATTGAGGAGAGTTCGAATGGGAAAGTATCGAGTGTTTATTGATGGCGGCCATGGAACCACGGGTTTGGAAATCCAGCAACGATTGGCAGGTCATTCCGGAGTGGAGTTGATTCACATTTCGGAAGAGGAACGAAAGAATTTATATAAACGTGTGGAGATTATCCGGGAAGCAGATCTTAGTTTTCTCTGTCTTCCGGACCCGGCTTCTCGTGAAGTGATAGAAGCCCTAAATGGAAAAGGAAGGGTATTGGATGCTTCAACGGCCCACCGAACCCATCCGGAGTGGGTGTATGGATTGCCTGAAATGACCAAAGGGCAAAGAGAACGAATTAGAGAAGCCTCTCGGGTTTCAGTGCCGGGATGTCATGCCACCGGGTTTGTACTTCTCCTTCGCCCGTTAAGGGAGAAGGGGTTGATTCCGGAGGCTTGTTCCCTTACCGCATTTTCCGTAACGGGATATAGCGGCGGCGGAAAAGGGATGATTCAGCAATATGAAAGGGCAGAATTACCGGTGGGCCATTCCGGACAATATGGTCTTTCCCAAAACCATAAGCACTTACCAGAGATGAAAAAAATGGCACTCCTTTCCAGAGAGCCTGTATTTGTGCCGGTGGTGGGGAACTATTATCGAGGAATGGTGGTTTCTGTACCGTTGCGGGACATGTTGAATGAGAATCAAACCACTTTGGAAGCTTTGGAGTACTCATATCGACAAACCTATGAAAAGGAATCTTTTATTCATGTTCGGCGTAAAGAAGAAGGCTTTCTATATGGAGACGAGTGGGCAAAGCGAGATGATGTGATGATCACAATATACGGTAGTGAGGAAAGCCCCATGGTAGCGGCTTCCCTTGACAACCTGGGAAAGGGGGCTTCCGGTGCGGCGGTCCAGTGCATGAATATTATGTTGGGGCTTCCGGAAAATACAGGGCTTAGAATCAACAAAGAAGAGGAGAAGATGGGATGACAGGAGATGATAAGGGAAAGAATATAGCAGGGCAGAAGGATGGTAAAACGGGAGTTTGTACACCGAAAGGTTTTATGGCCGCAGGTGTTCATGCCGGGTTCAAGAAGGGAAAGGATCAAAAGGACTTAGCTCTCATTGTGAGTGAAAAGCCCTGTCATGGTGCGGCGGTATATACCCAAAACCTGGTGAAGGGGGCACCGCTATTGGTAACCCAAGACCACTTGAAGGAAGGGTGGTGTCAAGCGGTGATTTGCAATAGTGGGAACGCCAATACTTGTACACCTCACGGAAAGATGGTAGCGGAAAATACCTGTCAGAGGTTGGCAGATGCATTGGGTATTCCCGGTGAACATGTATCGGTGGCATCCACAGGGGTCATCGGTGTTCCTTTACCAGAAACGCCTTTTCAGAAGGGGATTCCTCACCTGATTCAACAGCTCTCTTATTATGGGGGAACTCATGCGGCGGAGGCCATTATGACAACGGACCGAATGCCAAAAGAAGTATCCAAAACCATATCATTGGAGAAAGAAACAGTTGTGATAGGGGGAATGGCCAAGGGAAGTGGAATGATTCATCCCAACATGGCCACCATGCTTTGTTTTCTCACTACGGACGCCAATGTGGAGGCAGGAGTCCTGGAAAAATGTTTGCAGGATGTGGTAAAGGACACTTTCAATCAGGTTTCCGTAGACGGAGATACCTCCACCAATGATATGGTGTTGATTATGGCCAATGGTGCTTCCGGCGGGGATGCCATCAAAGAAGGGACTTCGGATTATGAAGTGTTTCAACAAGGGATGTTGGAGGCATGTGAGGAACTGGCAGAAATGATTGCCGGAGACGGAGAAGGATCTACCAAATTAATCACTTGCCGAGTTCAGGGGGCCTCATCCAAAGAGAGCGCCAATGCCTTGGCGAAATCAGTGATTTCTTCGCCATTGGTGAAAACGGCCATTTTCGGAGCCGATGCCAACTGGGGCCGGGTCCTTTGTGCCCTTGGGTATTCCGGGGAAAAGGCCAACTTGGATGAAGCGGCGGTTTCTTTTTCATCAGACAAGGGATTGGTAAGAGTCTGTGAAAATGGAGTTACCCACCGATTTTCCGAGGAGAAGGCCAAGGACATCCTGGAAGAAAGCCGTGTGGAAATTTTAGTGGAACTACAAGATGGTCCGGGAAATGGTGTTGCTTGGGGATGTGATTTGACCTATGACTATGTTCGTATCAATGGAGATTATCGATCGTAGATTCATTTTAGAAGTTGACAAAAGAGGGGCGGGAAAAAACATGTTGCGAAAGAAGAAAATGGTCATTAGCGAGGCGAAGATTTTAGCAGAAGCCTTGCCCTATATGCAGAAGTATTATGGCAAAACCATCGTGGTGAAATATGGGGGAAATGCCATGTTGAGCACGGAGTTGGAGGAATCGGTTATCCGAGACATCATTCTATTAAATGCTGTGGGTATTCGTGTGGTGTTGGTTCATGGCGGTGGCATTGAAATCACCAACATGCTGGAACAGCTGAATAAGAAGACCAGGTTTGTGAACGGAATTCGTTGTACCGATAAAGAAACTGTCGAAATTGTGAAGATGGTGTTATGCGGGAAGGTGAACAAAAATTTGGTTTCTCTGATACTGAAGAACAACGGAAAAGCGGTGGGATTGTGTGGATGTGATGGGGGCATGATTCTGGCGGAAAAGCAGAAGCGCAAGGAAGAACTGGGGTTTGTGGGAGACATTGTGGAAATTAATACGGACATCATCGAGGCGGCCCTTCGTGAAAACTACATTCCGGTAATTGCGGGAATGGGAGTGGATCGAGATGGCCAGGCATATAATATCAATGGAGATACGGCTGCCGCTGCCATTGCGGGGGCTTTGAAAGCCGAGCGACTTATCTACATGTCCAATATCAAGGGGGTGCTGCGAGATAAAGATGAGAATAGTTTGATTGAAAAAATATCCATTGAGGAAATTCCCAACTTGATTCGAAGTGGGATTATAACCGGAGGAATGATACCCAAGATATCCAGCTGCGTGTACGGGATGAAAAACGGTGTAGATACGGCGGTGATTATCGATGGGAGGGTGCCTCATTCCATTATTATGGAGCTGTTCTCGGACAAAGGAATGGGAACCATGATATCACGACCTTCCCCGGTTCAAAATGATATTAACAGCTCGGCGGAACCTCGAAAATTTTTGGGGGGAGAACAAGGATATGAGTAAGAGAAAAGTTGGGAAAGATAAAAATATCATGGAGGAGGATCAACAATACCTGGCCCCCATATATAATCGGTTTCCCCTGGTGTTGGAAAAAGGAAAGGGTACCTTGGTATGGGACACCAACGGAAGGCAGTATTGGGATTTCACTTCTGGAATTGGTGTGAACTGTTTGGGGTTTTGTGATGAACAATGGGGAAAAGCTGTGTTTCAACAGCTGATGACCCTGCAACATTGTTCTAACCTATATTACACGGAACCAGCGGTAGTGTTAGCCAAAACCTTAATCCAAAGAACGGGAATGAAAAAGGTGTTTTTCTGCAACTCCGGAGCGGAAGCCAATGAGTGTGCCATTAAGATTGCCCGGAAATATGGAAATGGCAGGGGAAGAGGCAGTGAAATCATTACTCTGGTGGATTCATTCCATGGACGTACCATGGCCACCATTACGGCCACCGGGCAAGAGCATTATCATCAGCATTTTCACCCCTTTGTCTCCGGGTTTCGTTATACTGAGCCCAACCTGGATGACGTGGAAAAAGCCCTGGGAGATGGAAAAGATGTGTGTGCGGTGTTAGTGGAGATTATTCAGGGGGAAGGGGGAGTTCGTGTGATGAATGCCGCCTTTCTTCGTGAAGTGGAAAGAAGGTGTAAGGCTCTAGGAGTTCTATTCATGGTAGATGAGGTGCAGACCGGAACCGGAAGAACCGGGTCTCTCTTTGCGTATCAGCAACAAGGATTGAAACCGGATGTGATCACCTTTGCCAAAGGCATGGGAGGGGGGTTACCCTTGGGAGGTGTACTTATGGATGAGAGCACAGAAAAAATACTGGCACCGGGAGACCATGGAACCACCTTTGGGGCCAATCCGGCCATATGTGCCGGAGCCCTGGCAATATTGGAACGGCTAACCCCTGAGTTTTTGGATGAAGTAAAAAGAAAAGGAAAAATTTTGGAAGAGGGTTTGCAATCTATCCCGGGTGTCCATGATGTGGATGGGATGGGACTGATGTGGGGATTCCGTGTGAAAGGACAGATGGCCAAAGAGGTGGTGGAATCTGCTTTGCCTTTGGGCCTGTTGCTTTTGACGGCAAAGGACAAGGTTCGAATGTTGCCTCCATTAACCATTTCGGATTCCGAGATAGAAAAAGGTTTGGAAATTTTACAAAAAGCTATTGGAGGAAAAACAGAATTGGTGGTATAATATGAAAGTCGCCATGGGGAATTCCCTAAGGCGAAGCACCGGCGGGTGTAGTTCAATGGCAGAACGTGGCCTTCCCAAGGCTAAGGCGGGAGTTCGATTCTCCTCACCCGCTCCAATTCATAGAACATCATGGTTCAGATATCATCTTCATGGAGGGCAACCCATGATTCAGACATCATCTTCATGGAAGGTGATGTTTCTTGTTTTTTGAGAAAAAGTAAATTTGTAGTATAATATGAATTGTTCTTCTTATGGATTTGATGGAAGACCAAAAACGGAATAAAGGAAGGTGAATCAGGTTGGAGTGTACGCGAAGAATTAAGGATCATCTTTTTTGGATTGGGGTCAATGACCGACGGTTGGCCCGGTTTGAAAATCAGTTTTTGATACCCACGGGAATCAGCTATAATGCCTACTTGTGGTTGGGGGAGAAAACCGTTTTGTTCGACACTACAGATGTACGAACGGTGAAACAGTTCACGGAGAATTTACAATGTTTGTTGGATGATCGGCCGCTGGACTATCTGATAATCCATCATATTGAGCCGGACCATGGCGCTGCCATTTCGGAGTTGGCCCGGCATTTTCCACAGATGGTATTGGTCACCACCAAGCAGGGAAAACAAATGGTGGGTCAATTTTTTTCAGAGGAGCTTAAAGAAAGATGCCAAGTAGTGGGAGAGGGAGATACGTTGAATCTGGGCGAGATTACGTTGCGGTTCTTCATGGCGCCCATGGTGCATTGGCCAGAGGTAATGGTGAGCTTGGTGGAGGAATGGGGACTCCTCTTTTCCGGCGATGCCTTTGGTACCTTTGGTGCTTTGCCGGGAAATGTTTTCAGTGATGAAGTGAATTTCCAGGAAGATTTCTTAAATGAAGCCCGAAGGTATTATTCGAATATCGTGGGCAAATATGGACCACAGGTGCAAGGCCTTCTTCAGAAAATATCCGGAGTGGATTTGAAGATGATTTGTCCACTTCATGGTCCGGTGTGGAGAGAAAACCTTGATTATTATATGGACAAGCATCAGAAGTGGAGCCGCTATGAACCGGAAGACCAGGGAGTGGTGGTATTTTATGGATCCATGTATGGCCATACGGAGAGCGTGGCCAATTCCCTGGCACTCCTCTTAGCAGAAAGAGGTGTGGAGCATCTGGCAGTGTATGATATTTCAGAGACGGACCTATCGGAAATGATTGGGGAAATGTTTCGCGTTAGCCACTGGGTACTGGCGGCACCTACTTATAATGGAGGTCTTTATCCCAAGATGGAGTGGTTGCTTCATGATGCGAGAAAGCTGAATCTAAAAAATCGAAAAGTAGCCCTGATTGAAAATGGATCCTGGGCCCCGGCGGCGGGGAAGGAAATGAAAAAAATATTGGAAAGCATGGATAATATGACGTTTCTGGAGCCGGAAATTACCATTAAATCAGCATTGAAAAAAGAAGATGGAATCATGTTGGAAAATCTGGCGGACGTTATTGTAAAATCTTTGGAGGAGGAATAAGAATGACTCCGGTTATGAATCAGGTGTATGTTTATTCTCCCGTGGGGATGTGGGTGATTGGGGAAGAAGGAAACTCTATCTGTCAGGTGGACTTTGTAGGAGAAATGACGGCTTCCATAACGAAAGAATCCTCTCCCTTGCTGGAAGAGGCGGCGGAGCAGCTACGGGAATATTTTCAAGGACAACGAAAAACCTTCTCTTTGCCGTACCATGTGAAGGGGACACCTTTTCAAGAGGCGGTGTGGCAGGCACTTTGCGAAATACCTTATGGAAGGACATGTTCGTATCAAGATATTGCAAAAAAGGTAGGAAGACCGAAAGCCATGCGGGGGGTGGGAGGCGCCAATCATCGAAACCCCATTTCTATTTTGATCCCTTGCCATCGGGTAATCGGGCAGGATGGCAGTCTGGTGGGATATGGCGGTGGGTTGGAAGCAAAGAAATTTTTGTTGGATTTAGAGCAAAAGTTTTCTGATTATTAATATAATCTTGTGGTAGATTATGGCAAGTTGAAAACAATTTTGCTTTCTTTCCCATGGTGGGCAATTATGCTTGAAAAATCCACATTTCGGTGAGATAATAAATTGAATCGAAGGAGTGTCTTCGATTTTACTCATTATATTCTTCAGGGCTTCGGCCATTGAATTAATAAAAGGAGGCAATACGATGTACAAATGCAGTGTAGAACGAATGGACGATCTCATCAAAACTTTTTCCCAATATGGGGCCACCGGCAATGGTGGAATCACCAGATACTCATTGTCCGAGGCATCCATTCAAGCTCGAGACGAGTTTAAGAAAAGAATGGAAGCCATTGGTGCTATAGTGGAAGTGGATGATCTGGCTAATATGTATGCAACCCTTCCCGGAACCGATGCCAATGCAAAAAGAATCGTGATGGCGTCTCATGTGGACTCCGTCCGAAATGGCGGAAACTATGATGGTATCTTGGGAGTTATGGGGGCCATGGAAGTGTTGACTGCCATTGCCAAAGATAATATTCCTCATAAGCATCCCATTACTGCCATGATATGGACCAATGAGGAAGGATCCCTGTATCCCCCGGCCATGATGGTTTCCGGAATAGTGTGCAATGAATTTTTGCCGCCGGCTATCGCGAAGAATTTCCAGTATGAAAATATGATGAAATCTAAGAGTGTATTGGATCCCGGCAAAACTTTCGGTGAGGAATTGGCAAAATATCCTTATGTAGGAGACAAAGCTAATCGACTCAACCCGGATAAATATAAGGCTATGTTTGAGATGCATATAGAACAAGGTCCCATCTTGGAAGATGCAGGTAATGAAGTGGGTGTCGTTGATTGCGTTTTGGGCATGTTTAACTACCGCGTGAAATTCTATGGACAGGCGGCTCATGCTGGAACCTTTCCTATGGCGAAGAGAAAGGATGCTCTCTACGGTGCCGCTCAAGCCTTGATTTATCTTCATGACGAAATCGATAAATTGGGAAGACCGGAATTGGTATATACCACTGGAGAAATCGTATGTCATCCTTGTGTACATACGGTTATTCCGGATTTCATAGATTTTTCACTGGACTGTCGGCACGAGGACCCGGAAGTTCGAGCCAAAGTGATGAAGATTTTAGAAAGCCTGACAGAAAAAGAATGGGCTGGTTGCCGATGTGAAATAGAAGAAAAATGGATGAGAGATACGGTATACTGGGACAAGGATTTGTTTGGCTATGTGAAAGAGTCCGCAGAAGAGCTGGGACTTAAGCATCAACTGATTCATTCCGGTGCTGGCCACGATGCCCAGTTTGCTAGTTACATGATGCCTACCACCATGATATTTGTCCAATCAAAAGACGGACTATCTCATTGTGAACCGGAGTACTCCACACCGGAGCACTGCACTTCCGGCGCATCCGTGATGCTGAACGCCGTTCTGAAAGCAGATGCCAATCAATAGGCAGCTTGCTTCTAGATAAAGGTAAGACCAATCAAGGGGGGATTTTATTTCCCCCCTTCATGTCCTATTGGAGACAATAGGAAAATCCAACAAGTATGGTAAGGAGGGTAAAACGTGAGTAAAGTAGTGAAGGCAAAGTACACAGCCGAGGCAGTTGCTGGGTTCACCCACAGGACAGCCATGGAAGAGGCAGCCAGATGTCTTTTGTGTCTGGATGCACCGTGTAGCAAAGGATGCCCTGCAGGAACCGATCCGGGGAAATTTATTCGGTCCATCCGGTTCCGAAATGCAAAGGGTGCCGCTGAGACCATCCGTGAGAACAATATTCTGGGTGGTACTTGTGCAAGAATCTGCCCTTATGATCGCTTGTGCGAAGAGTTCTGTTCCCGCTGTGGAATCGACCGACCGATTCAAATTGGCAAGCTACAGCGCTATGCCATCGAGCAGGAAAAAGCGTATAAGATGCAGACACTGAAAGCTCCCGCAAAGAAAAAAAATGCAAAGGTTGCTTGTGTGGGAGCAGGTCCGGCTTCATTGGCATGTGCCTCAGAGCTGGCCAAGGAAGGTTATAGAGTCACTATTTTTGAAAAGGAAGATAAACCAGGTGGTGTTTTGACTTATGGCATTACTCCATCCAGACTTCCTCAAGCCGTTGTAGATCATGACATCGCTCAGGTCAGAAAACTGGGTGTGAAATTTGTGATGAACACTGAAGTGGGCAAAGATGTGAATTTGGATGAGATGGGTTTTGATGCTGTTTTCGTAGGCGCCGGACTTTGGGGCACGCGATTACCGGACATCAAAGGAACGAATCTGAAGGGTGTTTACACCGCCATTGACTTCTTGAAAGCGGCAAGAACCAAGAAAAACGAGTTTAAGCCTGGTAAGGCAGTTGTCATTGTCGGCGGCGGAGACGTGGCCATTGACTGTGCCGTAAGCGCCAAGCTTTTGGGTGCGGAAGACGTGAAAATCGTATATCGAAGAACATTGGAAGAAGCACCTGCCAACATGGATGAATGGCATTATGCCATGAATCTGGGTATCGGTGTTACCACCAACATGGCCCCCGCTGAATTGATGGGTGGCAAGAAGTTGGAGTATGCCGTATTCAATGGTAGAGATAAAAAATCCGGATTGAAACTGGCTTGCGATACTATCGTGTTCGCCATTGGTCAGAAACCGGAAGACATGAAAAAAATTACTTCTGCTAAGCTCAATGAAAAAGGTGGAATCGCAGCCAGAGCCAATGGAAAAACCAACTTGGCCAAAGTGTTTGCAGCCGGTGATATCGTAAATAATGGAAAGACGGTTGTAGAAGCGGTGGCAGAAGGAAAAGAAGCCGCTTATTCCATCATGAAATACTTGGAAAAGAAAGGGGTGAAATAGAATGGCAGTTAAGAAAGATTTATCCATAGAATACCTAGGTGTTCAATGTGAAAACCCCTTCTTCCTTTCATCTTCTCCGGTAGGTAGCGATTATGATATGGTTGCAAAATGCTTTGATGAAGGTTGGGGCGGTGTTTTCTACAAGACCATAGGCTTCTGGATTCCTGATGAATGTTCTCCCAGATTCGACCAGACCAACAAAGAGGGACTTCCTTGGGTTGGATTTAAGAACATGGAAATGATCTCCGACAAGCCTACGGAGTACAATTTCCAACAAATGAGAAAACTGAAGAGAGACTATCCCGACAAGATTATGGTCAGATGACCACTCATGCCATGGGTTCTGATGTTGGAACCAACCCTGAGTTGGTTGAAAAGTACTCCAAAGCGGTTTCTCAGGCAACAAAGGTTCCCTTTATTGCCAAGATGACCCCCAATATTACCACCATGGAAATAGCAGCTCAGGCTGCTGTAAGGGGAGGTTCCAAGGGTATATCCGCTATCAATACCATCAAATCCATCACCAATATTGATTTTGAAAACAATACGGGGATGCCGGTGGTAGATGGTAAGTCTTCGATTTCCGGATACTCCGGAGCGGCGGTTAAGCCCATAGCCCTACGTTTCTGCGCACAAATGTTACAGGACAAGAAATTGAAGAATATACCGATTTCCGGTATCGGCGGAATTGAAACCTGGCGTGATGCGGTAGAGTTCTTGATGATTGGGTGTCGAAACGTTCAGGTAACCACGTCTATCATGCAGTATGGGTATCGAATTGTGGAAGACATGATTTCCGGAACCGCTCACTTCATGGACGAAAGAGGATACGAAAAGTTGGATGATTTCGTAGGATTGGCATTACCGAATCTGGTTCCTGCAGAGGAAATCAGAAGAACCTTTAAAATCCTGCCCAGCTTTGACATGAAGAAGTGTATCGGATGTGGACGTTGCTACATCTCCTGTTACGATGGTGCACACCAAGCCATTGGATGGGATGAGAAAAAGCGACAACCCATCTTGGATGAAAAGAAGTGTGTGGGATGTCATCTCTGTCTGAACGTATGTCCGGTTCAAGGTTGTATCGGGGCCGGAGATGTGAAATGGCACAATGACAAGCTAAAGAAATGTGGCGATAAAAAGAGCAAGATTGCCATGAAGCATCATTACGAATAGGCCAGTAATTCAGATTAAATGTAAGCGAGGCTCATGACGAGCCTCGCTTTTCCCATCCGTGCATACATTGACAAATATCGGTTTTCTACTATAATTAAAACGTTACAAAAAGTATTATGTATTATTGTATGTACACGATTGAAAATTTATTGATTTCAAAATAGGGTATGTTACAATGGGTCAAGGAGAAATGACATGGCAAAAGAAAAGATGAATTTTGAGGACGAACAGGTAAAATTGAAGTACAGACACACCTCTTCTCATGTAATGGCACAGGCCATCAAACACTTGTGGCCGGAAGCCAAATTGGCCATTGGCCCTGCCATTGAGAACGGGTTTTACTATGATATTGATTTGGATTATCGCATCACCGAAGAGGACTTTCCTAAAATACAAAAGGAAATGAAAAAAATAATCAGCGGAGCGTATCCACTGGAGCGATTTGAGCTCCCTCGGGAAGAGGCCATGGAATACATGAAAAAGGAAGGGGAGCCCTATAAGGTAGAGCTGATTCGAGATTTACCAGAAGATGCGGTGATTTCTTTTTATCGTCAGGGGGATTTTACCGACTTATGTGCGGGACCCCATCTTGACCATACAGGCCAGGTGAAAGCCATAAAATTGATGAGTGTGGCCGGCGCCTATTGGCGTGGAGATGAAAAGAACAAGATGCTGCAACGGCTTTATGGTACATCTTTCCCCACAGTTGAGGAGCTGGAAGAGTATTTAAACCGATTGGAAGAGGCCAAGCGACGGGATCATCGCAAGATCGGGAAGGAAATGGATTTGTTCCTGCTTTTGGATGAGGGCCCCGGATTTCCCTTTTTTATGCCCAACGGCATGGTGATTCGAAATGAGTTGGAAGCCTTCTGGAGGCAGGAACATCGAAAAAGAGGATACGAGGAAATTAAGACGCCTTTGATTCTATCAGAATCACTTTGGCATACCTCCGGCCATTGGGATCATTATCAGAACAACATGTACTTCACCAAGATTGACGATGGGGATTATGCCATCAAGCCCATGAACTGTCCGGGTGCACTATTATCCTATAAGCGAAAAATGTACTCCTATCGTGATTTTCCCATGAGAGTGGGGGAATTGGGTCAGGTACATCGCCATGAGCTATCCGGCGCATTGCACGGGCTGATGAGGGTAAGAACCTTCACCCAAGATGATGCTCACATCTTTGCATTACCGGAACAAATCAAAGACGAAGTATTGGGCGTGTTCCGATTTATTGATTACGTATATAATGTATTTGGTTTTAAATATCATATTGAATTATCCACCCGACCAGAGGGCAGCATGGGATCCGATGAAGACTGGCAGATGGCAGAGACTGCTTTGAAGGAAGCCATGGATGGAGCAGAAGTGCCCTATGTTATCAATGAAGGAGACGGCGCATTTTACGGTCCCAAGCTGGACTTCCACTTGGAGGATTCCATCGGAAGAACCTGGCAGTGTGGTACCATCCAACTGGACTTTCAAATGCCCCAACGTTTTGATTTAACCTATGTGGGTGCCGACGGAGAAAAGCATCGACCCATTATGATTCATCGTGTTATTTTCGGATCCATTGAACGATTCATCGGAATTCTTATCGAGCATACGGCCGGGAAATTTCCGCTGTGGCTGGCTCCCGTACAGGTGAGACTGTTGACGGTGACGGAGAAGTATGGGGAATATGCACAGAAGGTGGCAAAGATATTAGAAGAAAAAAATCTTCGTGTCCAAGTGGATCTTCGAAATGAAAAAATCGGCTACAAGCTACGGGAAGCCCGAAACGAAAGGGTCTCCTATATCGGGGTTATCGGAGAAAGAGAAGAAGAGAGCGGGACACTGACCGTACGCTCCTCCAAAGCGGGAGAATTGGGAGAAATGTCCATTGAAGATTTTGCCCACAAGTTGTGCGGGGAAATAGAGAACAAAGATATATAGGAGCATTAGAGTTGAAGTTATTTGGAAGTGGTACCACTCGGGGAATCCATGTAGAGCATCATAAGAATACCAAGAACATGGTGACGGAGACCATCGATCTTCCGGATCGAGTTTATCTATCCATGGTTCAACACATCGGGGTTCGTTGCAACCCCATTGTTAGTGTAGGAGAACATGTGGATGTGGGACAGCCGGTAGGAGATACGGAGGTGTTTTTCAGTGCCCCGGTTCATGCCAGTGTTTCCGGTAAAGTGGTGGCCATTGAAAAAATTATGTCTATCATGGGAACCATGGACCGACATGTGGTAATAGAGTCCGACGGGAATCAAAGCCTGTGGGAAGGAGTTCGGCCGCCCTCGGTGGAAAGTACCCAGGATTTTATTCAAGCCGTACGGGATAGTGGTATTGTAGGTTTAGGGGGAGCTGCCTTTCCGGTTAGTGTAAAATACAGCCCTCAAAATTTGGAGATGGTGGACACTCTGGTGGTGAACGGTGCGGAATGTGAACCCTATATCACCTCAGATTACCGTACCATGCTGGAGGATACCCATTACATCCTGGATGGGATTGAGACCATTATGAAATGGTTGGATTTGAAAGAATGCTATATTGGGATTGAGGACAATAAGCCGGAGGCCATCGCCAAGTTTTATGAAATGCTGGAAGGGAAATACAATATTCGCATTGTGATTCTGAAATCCAAATATCCCAGGGGTGCAGAGAAAGTAATTATTCGGGAAACCACGGGTAAGGTTCTATTGCCGGGGAAGCTGCCGGCAGATATCGGCGTGTTGGTTTCCAATGTAGCCACGGTAGGTTTTTTGGGCAAGTATATGGCTACAGGCATCCCCTTGATTGATAAACGAATTACGGTGGATGGAGATGCGGTAGCGACTCCGAAAAATCTTCTGGTTCCGCTTGGGACCAAGATTTATAAAGTCATCGAGGCTTGCGGAGGATACAAAGCACCTCCTGCAAAAATCATCATGGGCGGTCCCATGATGGGAAGAGCCATTTATACCGATGGAAAGCCCATTATAAAAAATAATAATGCTATTTTGGCATTTGATAGTAAGCAAGCCCATTTGGAGGAGGAATCTCCTTGTATTAATTGTGGCAGGTGTATTCGTGTTTGCCCCAGTAATTTAATGCCCACACTGATCAATCGGGCATACTACAATAACGATTTGGAAGAGATGAAACGTCTGAATGTCATGGCATGTATTGGTTGCGGGTGTTGTTCCTATGTATGTCCTGCGAAACGGATGTTGAACATTGTCCATTCTCTTGGAAAGAGTAAAATCAAGGAAATGGAGGTGGCAAAAAAGAATGGAAGAGTTTAAATACGGCAATCTGATTATTGCACATTCTCCCCATATCGATGATGGTGCCACCACGTCCAAAATCATGGCTCAGGTTTTGATTGCGTTGATGCCGGCATTGGGTGTTTCGGTGTGGATGTTTGGTCATCGGGCTTTGCTTCTAACCTTGATTTGTGTGGTATTTTGCGTGCTCTTTGAGCTACTGTTCCAAAGAATTACCCAACGAGCGGAAACCATAGATGATTTGAGCGCCGTGGTAACGGGGGTCCTATTGTCTTTTAATTTGCCTTCCGAACTGCCATATTGGCAGGCCATTATTGGTTGCTTTGTGGCCATTGTGGTAGGCAAACAAATATTTGGGGGTATCGGACATAATTTTGTGAACCCGGCTATTTTGGGGAGAGTGGTTTTGACCATCTCCTTCCCTCAAACCATGACC
The DNA here is from genome assembly GCA_964450985.1 of uncultured Oscillospiraceae bacterium. Lineage (GTDB taxonomy): Bacteria > Bacillota > Clostridia > Peptostreptococcales > Anaerovoracaceae > JAAZGD01. The sequence continues at coordinate 21,697 of CAYVFH010000009.1, forward strand.
ATCTGGCCTTTGCCCCACCAGGGGTTTGCCAATGTGGATGGCACCACGGGAGCTACTCCCCTAGGGGAATTCGCCAAAGGAAACCTAGATCAATTGCCATCCCACTGGGACATGTTTTTAGGAACAGTGGGCGGTTCGGCAGGGGAAACCGGCGGGCTGGTGCTATTGGCTGGGGGAATATTTCTTTTGGTCCGAAGAATTATTACCATAGAGATTCCGCTGGCTTTTCTTGGCACCATGGTATTGTTCTCCTGGTTCGCCGGAGAGGATCCTCTTTTTCAAGTATTGGCGGGAGGCGCCATGCTAGGGGCCTTTTTTATGGCCACGGATTATACCACGGCACCGCTTACAAGTAGAGGGAAGATCCTATTTGGAATCGGCTGTGGACTGATTACCATGTTGATTCGACTATATGGGGCCTATCCGGAGGGCGTATCTTTCGCCATTCTGTTTATGAATATCATGACTCCACATATCAACCGATGGACAGAAACCAAACTGAAAATAGGTACGAAAGATGTTTAAGATGGGTAGATTGGTAAAAAACTACTTGATTCCAACAGGGATACTTACGTTGATTTGTTTGGTATCCGTTTCTGTTTTGGTGGGAACTTATGGGATGACAAAGCCGGTCATTGATGAGAATAATGCACTTCGTGCGGACTTGGCTCGTAAAGAAGTGTTTCCCATGGCGGGTGTGTTGGGATTTGAAGAATTGCCATTGGAACAAGTGAAGCACTTCACAGGGGGGCAGTTACCAGATGGGCTGGTGGAGACTTATCTTTCCAACAACCATGGGGGAATGGTGATGACCACGGAGGACAAAGGATTTGGGGGTGCTATGAAGGTGATGACCGGGATGGACTCCAAGGGAAGAATCACCGGAATTATGGTGACGGAACATAGCGAAACACCGGGCTTGGGCACCAAGGCCATGACACCGGAGTTTTTATCACAATATTATGGGAAAAGTAAGATTACCAATGATCCGGAGGGAGCAGAAGGTGAGGTTGTGGATGCCGTCACCGGAGCAACGGTATCTTCCGATGCGGTCTATCGAGCGGTAGAAAAGGCTCTTTTGGCCTATGAGAAGATGGGAGGAATTCCCCGTGAATAATATTCATTCAACGAATCACCCCAAATTGCAAATTCTATTTAATGGAATCATCAAGGAGAATCCGGTATTAACACTGTTATTGGGTTTATGTCCCTCATTGGCAGTTACCACATCTGCTACCAATGGATTAGGGATGGGATTGTCCGCCATGTTTGTATTGATTTGCTCCAATGTGGTGGTCTCTTTATTGAAAACTATCATTCCGGATCGAGTGAGGATTCCCTCATACATAGTAGTCATCGCCAGTTTTGTTACCATCCTTGGTTTTTTGTTAAAGGCATATCTCCCCGAGCTGGATAAGGCCCTGGGTCTGTATATTCCTTTGATTGTGGTGAACTGCATTATTTTGGGGCGAGCGGAGATGTTTGCCAGTAAACGTTCCGTGGGAGACTCTGCTTTGGATGGACTGGGAATGGGCCTGGGGTTTACATTGGCCTTGGTTCTGATTGGCGCCATTCGAGAGCTTTTGGGTGGCGGTACCCTGTTTGGATTTGTGTTAACGGCCCATCTAGTTGAGCCAATGTCCATCTTTATGTTGGCACCAGGCGGGTTTTTCGTTCTGGGATGCTTGGTGGCCCTGATTAATGTTTTGACCAGAGGTCGCGGTGTGAAGGTAGATGAAATCGGGTGCGACCATTGCAATGCTTGTGATTCTTCCGGGAAGTGTGGTGAGACAAAATGAAAGAAATGGCCTTCATTTTGATGAGTATGGTGTTGGTGGACAATCTGGTGCTTTCCAAGTTCCTGGGTATTTGTCCATTCCTGGGCGTGTCGAAGAAAATGGATTCCGCCTTGGGGATGTCTTATGCAGTCATTGCGGTTATGGTATTGGCTACCGCTGCGACTTGGCCCATTTACACCTACTTTCTAAAGCCCTATGGAATTGAATTTCTTCAGACTATTGTCTTCATACTGGTTATCGCATCATTGGTTCAATTAATTGAAATGGTGTTAAAAAAGTACGTGCCAGGGCTTCATGCCGGTTTGGGAGTCTATCTGCCTTTAATTACCACTAATTGTGCGGTTTTGGGTATTGCTATTCTGAACCTGGACAATGAATATTCCTTTGTGCAATCCCTGGTGAATGCATTGGGAGGAGGCCTGGGATTTTTAGTGGCCTTGGTTTTGTTTTCGGGTATTCGAAAGCAGTTGGAGAGCAGTAATGTGCCCCTGGCTTTTCGTGGCATTCCGGCCACGCTAATCGCCGCGTCCATTTTGGCCCTGTCAT
>CAYVFH010000009.1:24051-30632 GCA_964450985.1 uncultured Oscillospiraceae bacterium
ATTTATGGGTTTCACCGGCGTGGTGGATGGGATTTTTATGTAGGAGGATGACGGCATGACATCTTGGATCATACCAATTTTAATATTGACGGTTTTGGGTGTGTTGGCTGGAGTGGTATTATCTATTGCATCCAAGGTTTTTGAGGTGAAGGGAAACCCCTTGGTTCATCGGATTCGTGAAGAGCTTCCCGGCATTAATTGTGGTGCCTGTGGGTATGTGGGTTGTGACTCTTATGCGGCGGCTCTTGTTGAGGAGGAGGGGGTGGAACCAAATCTCTGCACACCGGGTGGAGAGACGGTGGCTCAAAAAATATGTCAGGTACTGGGCATTCCCTTTGAAGAAATGACGTCGAAGCATGCGGTACTTCTTTGTGCAGGAACTTTGGACCATACGGAATACGTGATGGACTGGCAGAGCTTGCATTCATGTGCTGCCAACAAGATGTTTTATCGAGGAAGAGGTTCTTGTTACCAAACTTGCCTGGGATATGGAGATTGTGCAGATGCATGCCCCTATGATGCCATTACCATTGACAATGGCATCGCCATTGTGAACCGTCGTCGTTGCGTGGGTTGTGGTATTTGTGTAAAGGTATGTCCCAGTAATTTGTTCCAGTTAATGACGGGAGACCGTCTGGTGTATGTGGCATGCAGTTCCCATGCCAAGGCCAAGGATACCCGCAAAGGATGTACCACCGGTTGTATTGCTTGCGGAAAGTGTGAAAAGGTTTGCAAAGAGGATGCCATCCATGTGGACCATAATCTGGCTTCCATTGACCAAACCAAGTGTACCCAATGTGGAGCTTGTGTGGATGTATGCCCGGTAAATATTATTAAGATCATCGGAGAAGAATGTCATGTTTAAAAAAAATGAAGACGATTCATGGCGGGGCGGAGTATTCCTTTGCACTACCAAAGATAGCATGGAAGCGGATATATTAGAATCCAAATTGCGGAGCGAAGGCATTCCCTGCATCAAAAGGTATCGAGGTGCCAGTAATTTCATGGAAATTGCCATGGGACAAAACATAGCCTTTCCCATTGATTTGTATGTCCCGGAATCCACACTGGAGGATGCAAGAAACATTATTTTGCCTTTTCCTCTGGAGGAGGATGAGAATCCGGAAGCGGAATAGGGGGAATCAGTAAAGCCCGAAGAAAGAACAGGGATAGAAGGAATTGTAACATAGGTATTGACAGTGTACTATTACACATAGTACACTGTTTTTGTTATATTGGAGCATTGGCTTCAGAAAGGAGAAGGGACATGTTTCAATTGGATATGAAAAGCAGACGATCCATATACGAGCAGGTGGTGGAAAATCTCAAAGAAATGATTCGATCTCAGGTTCTGGCACCGGATGATAAGCTACCCTCTGTTCGTGAATTATCCCGGGTATTGACGGTGAACCCCAATACGGTTCAAAAGGCTTATCGGGAACTGGAACGGATGGGATACGTCTATAGTTCGTCAGGCCTGGGAACTTTTGTGAAGAAAATTCCACCGAATCAGGTGGATGAGATTTTATTGGTTCAAGGAAAAGCTCAGCTGAGAGCGGCTATGAAGGAGCTGCGATACGCGGGATTATCTCATGATGAGATGATGAGGCTGATTTTAGACATAGGAAAAGATTTGGAGAGGGGGGAAGCGCTATGATTACCGTTCAACAGCTGACGAAAAGCTTTGAAGGATTTCAGGCACTTTCGCATTTAGATATGAATGTGAAGAAGGGCTCGATTTACGGCCTGGTGGGTACCAACGGAGCAGGAAAGACCACGGTGATTAAGCATATTACGGGGATATACCGGGGGGATCAGGGCCAGGTTCTCATGGATGGGGAACCGGTTTATGACAACCAGACTATAAAAGAGAGAATGGGTTATGTTCCCGATGATTTATATTTTTTCGGTGGGTACAGTTTGAGGGAAATGGGGGAATTCTACCAGAGAGTGTATCAGAATTGGAACCCGGACCGGTTTTCTCAGATGATTCAGCGGTTTGGGCTGGACCCTCAAAAGAAGATTACCAGTTTTTCCAAGGGGATGCAGAAACAGGCCACATTTATTTTATCCCTATGCACCATGCCGGATTACTTGATATTGGATGAACCCATTGACGGATTGGACCCCATTATACGAAAACTGGTGTGGAAATATATTGTAGATGATGTGGGTGAGCGGGAAATGACGGTGTTGGTTTCATCCCACAACCTGCGGGAAATGGAGAATATTTGTGATTCCATTGGCATCATTTCCAACGGGAAGATGGTGATTGAACGGGATTTAGATGAACTGCGCAGTGATATTCATAAGGTGCAGGTGGCTTTTCCCAAAGAAAGAAACGAAGAGGAGCTATTCAGCCAACTTCACATACTGCATCGGGAAAAGCGGGGCTCTGTGGATCTGTTGATTATTCGTAATCGAAGGGATGAAGTGGAAGAACTGCTGGGGAAAGCACAGCCTTTGGTCTTTGATATGCTACCACTTACATTGGAAGAGATATTCATATATGAGTTAGGAGGTGCGGACGATGAGATCCAAGGCATCATATTTTAGCCTTTCCCCGGTTTTGATCCGGGAGAATATCAAACGATTCTGGTCTATTTCTGTGTTGAGCTTCATTGGATATTTCTTGTCCGGGGTTCTTCCTATTATTTTTAATTTAAATCAAGGGCAGGAAGATAGCTATAGCTATGGCATCGGCCATATGGTCCGAAGCTTGTTAAACAATCAGTATTTTCCCCATGCCGCATTACACCTGGTGGTGCCCATTGTGGCTTCCGTCATTTTATATCGATATTTGCATAGTCCGGGTTCTGCTACCATGGTTCATGGCCTCCCTTTCACCAGATCCCAATTGTTTAATAGCAACCTGGGTTCCGGATTGATTCTGATATGGCTTCCCTTGCTGGTGACTGCCGGGATACTGCTATTGTTATCCCGTCCCATGTACCTCTATGAAGGTAGCACAGAAGACATTTTTACCAAAGTTTTGGTGTTGCAATGGCTGTGGAAATCACTGGTCGTAACCTTGTCTGTCTATTTGGTGGCGGTGCTTGCAGGGGTGCTCAGTGGAAATGGTGTGATGCATATGTTTCTGGGGTTCTGGTTCAATGGTCTGCTTCCGGGATTCTATGCGGTGTGCGTGGCTTATTTTGATAAATTCTTTTTTGGCTTTGATGGCACCAGTCAGCTGTTAGATATTGCGACGGGCATGATGCCCTATTTAAAGGCCATTCAAAGTAACCAACCCTTCTCCTTTCCATTAATGATTTATTATGGTTTGGGAATGATAGCCCTATTGGTGCTGTCTTCTTACTTGTACCACAAACGGGATTTGGAAAAGGCGGGGGACTCTTTGGTGTTCACCGGGGTGAAAATCCTGATTTGTTATCTCATTGCATTTTTCGGCATGTCCTTGATGGCCTTTTTCTTCGATACCATTTCTTGGCCCGGTGCGGAGAATATAAATGGGCACTTTATGTTTTACTTTGGGTTGTTAATCGGGATACTGGTGTTCTTGTTTATCGGAAGAATGGTGGTGGTAAAATCTCCCAGAGTGTTTAACAAGGCCAGTTTAAAACATTTGGGCATTTACACATTGATTGCTTTGCTCTTTGTAGTATCCGTAGATCTGGACTTTACCGGATTTGAAAAACGGATTCCCAATCCCTCGAAAGTACAAGGTGTTTCCTTGTGGGATTTGGGGAATATGGAGATGTCCGGGCGATATGAGAGAATGTTCTTCGGTTCATTGGAAGAAGATACCACGGAAGAGTGGGATCTGTTCCAAGAGCCTGATAACATAGCTGCTGTCAGCCGGTTCCACCAGGAACTGATTTCCGATAAATTTGAGATTGGGGATATGCCATATGATGGTCAAACCTATTCTTTATCTTTGTCTTACCATCGAAACAATTTATGGGATCTCACCCGAAGTTACGTGGTTCCGCTCTCTACGATGAAGGAATCGGAAAACTTAAAAGAGTTATATGAGTCCCAGGAATTTAAAAATCAGTACTCCTTTGAAAGTTTGACCGTGAAAGAACCCCGATGGATTAAGGTATATAATACCATCTTATATCAAACCACCATGGATCAATATAGCATCACAACGGTGGACAATCGGGTAGAGATACGTGAGTTGATGTCACAGTTGGAAAAGGATTATCAACAACGAACCTGGGAGCAACATTTGGACCGGGGCGCCCCCTACGCACAGATGGAATTGGCTTTCTACGGCCTTCCCAATCAAGGCAATGATTATCCCACCTACGCTTATGACGGCAGTTCGGACCCCACCCTCAAGGTGATGACCATTACGGTAAGAAAATCAGATAAAAATACCATTTCCTGGCTGGAGAACAAAGGATACCATGAAAACTTAACACTAAAGGTAGAGGATATTGATAGTATTACCGTATTCCATGAAACAGGGAAATCTATGGCGATGGAAAATGTGGTATATGAAAAGCAGTGGGCGGAAGATCCCATGTCTCATCTAGCAGGGAAACCTCAGGTTCGTTTTGACAAACCGGAAGATATCGCCCGGCTATTAGAGCATTACCAGGTGGAGGTAACGGATTATCAAGATTACTATTATGGCATCATCAGTTTCAAGAAAAGTGCTCCCTATGCCCATCGATTTTACGAGCATTATAGCTCCATGTATCAATCTATGGATGCTTCTGGTGATACGGTTACGGTAGACTACTATATTTATTTTAACAATGATTCACTCCCGGACATCATACGAAAGGCCTTTCCCTAGGTATTCAAAGGAGGAATGAAGAGTCTCCCCCGGGAGACTCTTTTTCTCGATTTCGGGGTATGATATAATATCAATATGGAGCTCTTGCATGGGATTGCAAGGGAGAAAGGGTGAACATGGATAGTGAAGTAAGGAATGACAAAGACCAGCATGGCGTGAACATCACCGGAGAAAACGCAGAAGGAGTTCGAACCTACCAGATTAATCAAGGGAAAAAAGAAAAATCTCATGGGCTGAGAAATGCATTGATTATCATTGCGGTCATCTTGGGAGCAGTGGTTCTGATTGGTGTGTCTTGTACTCAAATGGCCAATAGTGTAATGGCCAATTTGGGTTTGGTGGGTGCCGCCTATGAGGAAACGGATGTTTCCTTGCCGGCCCACGACTACGTGGCTCAGGTTTCTGTGGAAGGATCCATTCAAGCAGGAAACCAGGACTTCTTTGGGGCGGCATATGGATATCAACATCAGTGGACTCTGGATCTCTTGGATAAATTGGCCCAAGATCCCAATAATCGCGGGGTGATATTATGGGTTAATTCGCCGGGGGGTACCATATATGAATCTGATGAATTGTATTTGGCATTGAAAGAATATAAAGAGGTGACGGGTCGGCCTATTTATGCGGCCATGGGCAATATGGCCGCTTCCGGAGGGTACTATATATCATCGGCTTGTGATGAAATTTGGGCCAATCGAAATACTTGGACCGGATCCATCGGAGTAACGCTGGGCACTTTCATTGATGTGTCCGGGCTTCTGGAGGAGTATGGAGTGGAAACCACCACCATTACATCGGGTAGGAACAAAGCCATGGGATCGGAATTCCAGCCTATGACGGAAGAGCAACTTCAGATTTTCCAGGGGTTGGTGGACGAAGCCTATGAACAATTCGTGGATATTGTGGCGGAAAGTCGGGGCATGACCCGGGAGCAGGTGATTACCTTGGCAGATGGTAGAATATATACGGCAGCCCAAGCGAAGGATGCCGGGTTGATTGACATGATTGGAACCAAAGAGGAAACCTATGCTGCGTTTCAAGCTGCCCATCAGTTGCAGGATGTTCCTTTGGAGGAATTTTTCTATGTTCAACACCTTTGGTTCTCCGGCTTGCTGCAGGCATTGACCCAAGCATTGGACACCGGCACCAAAGGGGATTTGGCGGCATTGAAAGAGATGATGGATGCCAATGACCAGCTTCAACCCATGTACATTTATGAAGGTGGCCGATAAATAAAATACCAGGTCGTAACCCAACCGTTGTGGTTGGAGTGTTAAGGAAAAAGCCTTGACAGCTAGGGTCAATTATGATAGATTGTCCTAGTGTCAAGGTTTTTTACATGACAAAGGAGATAGTATGGACCCCATTGCGAAAGAGAGTCTGTTGTACGACATCTACGGAGAGTTGTTGACCTCTCGCCAAAAGGAAGTTATTCGGCTATATCATGAGGAAAACTGGTCTTTGTCGGAGATTGCCCAGGAGTTTGGAATCAGCCGACAAGGAGTTCATGATGCGCTAAAAAGCGCCGAAAATGCATTGGCTCAGTATGAAGAAAAGCTGGGGTTGTTAGAAAAAATGGAGAAGCAGCATGCGGGAATCCTTGGATTGCAGCATGCGGTGAATGTCTTGAAAGATATAGAGATACAAGATGTGAGGATTTCAGAAGCCCTTTCTCAGATGGAAAGTGCCATGAAAGAATTGGATCAGTAAGGAGGACGGGAATGGCATTTGAAGGATTATCCGACAAATTACAAGGTGTTTTCAAAAAGCTCAAAGGAAAAGGAGTTCTTACTGAAACAGACATCAATGA
>CAYVFH010000010.1:0-29421 GCA_964450985.1 uncultured Oscillospiraceae bacterium
ACTTATTCCGATGAGTTTGCAGAAAACCACTATCGGATTATGTCGGTAAGAGATCGAACGGGGGCTTTCGTGCCATCTGCTGGTACCGGGTTTGTGTTATCGAAAAATATCATTCGGAAGTATCAAGGCCAGGAGTTGTTTCCGGAGCATTCCTTAACGGAAGATTACAAGTTGTCCTTGACTTTTGCTCAGGAGGGCATCAAGACACATTATGTGTTGGAGAAAGTGCCCCGGGTGAATCAACATGGGCACTATGTGTGGGAATACATTTCCACCCGAAGCCGATTTCCGGATACCTTTCGGGCGGCGGTTCGACAAAAAACCCGTTGGATATATGGCATTACCATGCAATCCTTTGCCTGAAGGATATTCGTAAATCCAAGGGGTTAACCCGCACGGGAAGATATTTCATGTATAAGGATTTGAAAGCCAAGATTGGAAACCTGGCCATTCTGCCCGGCTACCTGGTATTTCTATATTTCCTGACTTCCTTGTTCCTTCCCATTCCGGTTATGTATCCCAGAGGTAGTTTGTCATGGACTCTATGTCTGATACTGACAGGAATGATGTTGGAAAGACAGATGTTACGAGGTGTTGCGGTAAGGCATGTGTATGGATGGAGAAGTGCTTTCATCGCTTGTTTGTTCCCGCCGCTAATGCCATTTCGGTGGGTGTGGGGCAATATCCTGAATATGACAGCCACTCTCAGGGCTTGGAAACAGAAGCTTTTCGGGACAGGAAGGGCGAAGGCCAAGACTCGAAAGCCGGCATGGAATAAGACAGATCATGCATTTATCGAACAAGCGGCCCTGAACCGGTTCTACCGAAACATCGGAGATGTGCTCTTAGAAAAACAATTCATCACCCCGAAAACATTGCGTTTGGCTTTGCAAATCGCCAAATTAGAAAAAAAGAAGTTGGGAGATGTGTTAATTCAAAGGGGGTGGGTTCAAGAAGAACAGGTGATGCGGGCTCTGGCATTTGTTCAACATACGGTGTTTCTGCCCTGCGGAGCAGATCTTATCAACCAAGAATTTCGGAAGTACTTTGATCGGAAGTTTTTGGAGAGATTTCTGATTCTCCCGGTCCTGAAAATGGAGCAGGGATTCGTGATGGCCTTTACCCAGGACAGTCCTGCGGAAGGAAGAAGGGTGTTGGAAGAGAAGTGGGGCCTGAAAATTATTCCGGTATATACCACTCGAGCCGCCGTAGACGAAGGACTTCCTACTCTTTATGGCGAAAGGGATAATCGCTACCGCTGTCGAATCATATGCGGGCTTCATGGTGGAAAAATGATTACCTCCGAACAGGCGGTGCTAGCATTGGCCTATCGTCACCTCTATGCCAATGAGAAAGAATTGTTGCAGCAAATGGGGTTATACCGGGAAGATATTCTTGGGGATGAATACACCTGTTCTTTGGCTATGGGAGAAAATGAGAAGGCAAGTATTTTGAAAATCCTGTCCACAGGGAAAAATTGGGCAAAGAAATTCTGGAATCGGAAAAACAGCAAAGAGAAACGAGGCTAACGTGAAAAACTATTTGGAAAAATATTTCGGGGAAATCCGAGAAACTTGGGGATTGGTGACGGCACTGCGTTTATTGGGGCAGTGGACCGGACTTGGCTTTATGGCATATTACATAGTGTATTATGTTAGTGTAGGGGGTCTCTGAGGCATGCCGGGACTATTTGGATACGGTCGTATCCTTTTCTTCTTGATCCCGGTACTATTTGCCATCGGATTATATATCTCCTTTGACAGAGAACGAATGGGTGGGATTATAATGCTACTCTCGGTGGTGGTGTACAATGCACTGTTAATCAGTGCTTATGGATTCAACTCTCTTTCGGACATTGGTTATTGGTTCTTGTTGATTCCTGCCATTATCCCCATTTTTCTTGCCGGTAGAAAGGCGGAAAAAAGGGAAAATAAAGAAGTGGTAGAGTAACTCTACCACTTACCTCTATTCACATGTCCTTCAATTTCGGCTTTCGAACGCTGCTTGATAACCCAGGCTTCATCGTGAGCCTTGTGAAATAGATCTACACAGGGGGGATCCAGGTTCAGTTGGATGCCTTCATTGGCCAAATCTTTAATTTTCATAGCCAAGGCGATGATTTCCATGTGGATATCGTTGGTACGATCCGATGCGAAGATTTTCTGTGCATCTTCCTCAGACAGGGGAGCAAACTTTTCTTTGGGGGCTCCACACTTGGGACAAAAGTCCGGTGCTTCCGGGCCTTCGTGTAGGAACCCGCAAACGGAACATTTCCATAACATGATTTCAAACTCCTTTCTATCTTACAGGGATATATAGAGAGTACCAAAACAGGTGTCCTGTTTCGGTCTTCGGTTGCTTTATTGTAACACTCTCTTGGAAAAGACAAAAGGCTTTTGTTTTAAACAGGTTATGTGGTATGATATCATTTGTTTGGTTGTTTATTGCGATAATGCTGAAAAGTGTTGCAACATGTAGTTTATATGGTTGATAGGGAAGGTGACATAGTTAGATATGATAGCGGTATTGGTGAACGGGGCAGCCATATTGGTAGGAGGTTCTATCGGGCTTCTATTAAAAAAAGGCATTCCGGAAGAAATGGGTGCCCTGATTATGAAGGGTATGGCCTTGTGTGTCATATATATCGGAATATCCGGGGCGTTTGAAGGGGAAAATACCATGGTAGCCATTCTGTCTATGATGATTGGCGCCATTATAGGTCATTTGTTGAAGTTGGACCACCGGCTGAACCAGTTTGCCCAAAAAATAGAACGAAAAATGAAAAAGAATGACTCGAAAGACAAGTCTACCGTTGCGGAGGGCTTTGTTACGGCCACGCTACTATTTTGTATCGGTGCCATGGCCATTGTAGGATCTTTGCAGGCCGGTTTGGCTGGTGATTACGAAATGTTATTCACAAAATCGGCCATGGACGGAATTTCATCGGTGATTTTTGCGGCTACATTGGGGTTGGGTGTGCTGTTGGCATCCGTTCCCGTGGTCATATATCAGGGGTTGATTGTGGTGATTGCAGGATTTGCAGCACCCTATTTATCCGACTATATTATCGGTGAAATGACCTGTGTAGGTTCGCTCTTGATTGTAGCCATTGCATTGAATATGTTGGGGATTACCCAGATAAAAATCATGAATCTGATGCCGGCAGTACTGATTCCCATTCTGCTTTGCCAATTTATGTAGCCGGGACAAGTATATGTAGTGGGATGAAAGTTCTGGATATGGGACACATGAATGGCAGGATTTGTTGAGAAAGGATGATGCATTATGAAACGAAAGGTATGTTTTATGTTTGTCAGCGCTTCCATCACGGACACCATCCGAACAGAGATGGAATACGGCCCGGGGTTGATGATTGTCATTGGGGTAAAAAATTACCAGGTGGCATGTGAAGAAGCGGTGAAGGTTGCAGAAGAAGGTGTAATCTTGTTGGAGCTTTGCGGGGGTTTTGGTACCGTTGGACATGCCATGGTAACCCAAGCGGTGAAAGGAAAGTGTCAGGTAGGTGTGGTGCGTTTTGACAACCATCCCGGATTTGACGGAGATACCGGAGACTCCAGGTTTCTGTAGAACTGAATCAGAACCGAAATTTTTGAGATTAGAAATGTTAAAGCGGAAGATAATGGATTCTTCCGCTTTTATGTTTGCATAACGTTTCATGCTTTGAGCAAAATAAGTCTATTGCAAGCCTAGTTTTTTAGACTTTGTAATGGTGCGGGTATTCTTCCACCCCTGTGAATCATGATTTTTGGAGAAATGGTGTTCACCTTCATCACGGGACCGGTGCCCAAAAGTCCTCCAAAATTCAGTTCCTGTCCTTCGGGGATACCGATGGCTGGAATGACTCGAACGGCAGTGGTCTTGCTATTCACCATTCCGATGGCCGCTTCGTCGGCAATGATGGCTGAAATGACTTCTGCCGAGGTATCTCCCGGGATGACAATCATATCTAATCCCACGGAGCAAACAGCGGTCATGGCTTCCAGTTTCTCAATGGTAAGGATGCCCCGGCGAGCCACATCAATCATTCCCGCATCTTCGGTTACCGGAATAAAGGCGCCCGATAAGCCTCCTACATTGGATGAAGCCATGACGCCTCCTTTTTTCACGGCATCGTTTAACATGGCCAGCGCCGCGGTAGTTCCCCAACCGCCACAGGCTTCCAAGCCGATTTCTTCCAGTATGTGGGCCACGGAATCTCCTATGGCCGGTGTAGGCGCCAAGGAAAGGTCAATGATTCCGAAAGGAACGCCCAGCATTTGAGAAGCCTCCACACCCACCAGTTGGCCCATGCGGGTAATTTTAAAAGCGGTTTTTTTAATGGTGTCTGCAATTTGGTCCAGTGGTGCGTCCTTGGGCATTTTCGCCAAGGCTGCTCTTACCACTCCAGGTCCGGAAACACCTACGTTTAATACGCAATCCGGTTCCCCCGGCCCGTGAAAAGCACCTGCCATAAAGGGGTTATCCTCGGGAGCATTGCAGAATACCACTAATTTTGCCGCACCGATACATTGGTGGTCCTTTGTTTTCTCCGCAGTTTGGCGGATAATTCCCCCCATCATCTTTACGGCATCCATATTAATGCCGGCCTTAGTGGTGCCCACATTGATGGAGGAACAGACGAAGTCCGTTTGAGATAAGGCATCCGGAATGGATTCAATCAATGCCAAATCCCCGGGAGAGAAACCTTTGTGAACCAAGGCGGAATAACCTCCAATAAAATTCACACCCACTTCTTTGGCCGCCCGATCCAAGGTTTTGGCATACAGCACAGGGTCCCCGCCGGAAGCACCCGCCAACATAGCAATGGGGGTGACGGAAATTCTTTTGTTCACGATGGGAATGCCATACTTCTTTTCAATGTCTTCCCCGGTTTTCACCAGGTCTTTGGCATACCGTGTGATCTTTTCATAGACCTTATCGCAAGAGCGATGAATGTCGCTGTCGGAACAATCCAAAAGAGATATCCCCATGGTAATGGTTCGGATATCCAAGTTTTCCTCTTGAATCATAGTAATGGTTTCCATGATATCATGCATGTTTAGCATAAATGGGTGCCCTCCTAAATCCGATGCATGGAATTGAAAATATTCTCATGCATTACATGAATGGTCATATCCGGGCATTTTTCCGTTAAGTGCTCTTTCAGTTGGTCCAATTCACAATTCAGGTGGGATATGTCGATGAGCATGACCATGGCAAAATATTCCTGCAATACGGATTGGGTAACCTCGATTACATTGGCATTGGCTTCTGCACATGCGGTACTGACTCTGGCTAGAATTCCTACCATATCTTTTCCGATGACGGTAACGACTGCTTTCATATGTCTTCTCCTTATATTTAATCGGATTTTCAAGTGCAATTTTTTTGTAAAACCACATTTATTACATCATATTTTCCACTATTTTTCCATACCTAAATATGACGAAGGTCCCAAAGCCCCATAATATGGGCAATGTATGGCTGTTCAAATTGAAATTTCCATGAAAAGTAGTATAATGTTTCTATGGTTACATTGGGAAATGATTGGGATTCGCTCCTGAAGGAGGAATTTGAAAAAGAATATTACCTGACTCTTCGAGAGTTTCTGAAAGAGGAATACCAGAAGGAAACGGTATATCCTGATATGCATGATATTTTCAATGCACTGAGACTCACTCCATACCGGGATGTACGTGTGGTTATCTTTGGACAGGATCCTTATCATGAACCCAATCAAGCCCACGGACTTTGTTTTTCTGTGAAAAAGGGAGTTCCCAAACCTCCTTCTCTCCTCAATATTTTAAAAGAGTTGCGAGAGGATTTGGGAATCCCATCACCGCCTCACGGTTGTTTGGAATCCTGGGCAAAAAATGGAGTGCTTTTACTGAACTCCGTGTTGACCGTCCGCAGAGGAGAAGCCAATTCCCATCGGGGGAAGGGGTGGGAAATCTTCACGAATCGGGTGGTACAGCTTCTGAATCAGCGAGAAGACCCGATGGTATTCATATTGTGGGGGAATCATGCGAAAGAGAAGGGCAAGTTGATAACTCAGCCGCAGCATCTGATTATAACAGGTGCACATCCCAGCCCCTTGTCCGCCCACCAAGGGTTTTTTGGCGGCAAATATTTCAGTCGGGCAAACCAGTTCTTAGAAGAGGTGGGACCCATGGTAAATTGGGAAATCCCGTGCTAATGGCAAATGGAGGAAACAAGAAATGGAATTTTTAATTGGTTTAATTGTAGTCCTGGCAGTGGTAGCTATCTGGGGCGTCAGTGCGTACAATGGTTTTGTTCGCATGAGAAATGGTGTAGAAGAAGCCTTCTCCACCATGGATGTGTACATGAAAAAGAGATACGACCTCATCCCCAATCTGGTAGAAACCGTAAAGGGATATGCCGCTCATGAACAAGGTACTTTTGAGAAAGTGGTTCAAGCCAGAAATGTGGCACAGAATGCCACCACGGTGGAAGATAAAATGGCTGCAGAAAATATGTTGACGGGAACGTTACGCTCCTTGTTTGCTTTAGCAGAAGCCTATCCGGACTTAAAAGCCAATGCTAACTTTATGGATTTGCAAAACCAATTGCAGATGGTGGAAGTGGACATTGCCAATTCTCGTAAATACTATAATGCCACCGTGAAGGATTACAATACCAAGACGGAACAGTTCCCTTCCAATATTATTGCGAATATGTTCAATTTCCAACGCAAAACCATGTTTGAACTGGAGAATGAGTCGGAGAGACAGAATGTCAAAGTGGAATTTTAGGAAAGCGCATGCTTCGGCACTGACATTATCTGTGATCATCCTTCTTTTCTGTGTGTTTGCCGGCATCCCGGTTGCTTATGGCGCCGACGGGACCATGGAGACCTTGGGTTATGATGTTCATGTGCAATTAGAAGAAGACAACACCTGCTATATTACAGAAACCATTACCGTGAACTATTTGACTCCACATCATGGAATATATCGAAATATTCGTTTTCGAGGGGTGGCAGAAAGTAGTTATGAGGGCGAAGTGTTCTCCCGAAACTATTCCAACCGGATTCAGGATGTAACGGTGGAGGGCTATATGACCCAAACATATTTCGAAGGAGACTACTTTGTGGTGCAAATCGGCAGTCCGGACTTTCAAGTGGATGGAATTCATACTTATACCATCCGCTATCGGAGCATTATGCGAGATGATAGAATAGATGCCTTTGACAGCTTTTATTGGAACTTGCTGCCCTTCGGATGGCAAATGCCCATTGCATCCTCTCAGTTGACCGTGGAATTCCCCAAGGCCGTGCCAGAGAACCAATTAGAAATCATTGCCGGTGGATATGGCAGCACAGAAACCATTCCCTTTGACCTTTCCCAAGATGGAAGGACACTAACCACTCAGGTGGCGAATTTGCCAGAGGGCTATGGTGTGACGGTGCACTCGGTAATGGAAGAGGGGTATTTCGTTGGAGAAGCCAATTTGAATTGGGCGTTATGGTTGATGCTAGTGGGTTTGTTGGGCGCTCCTTTATTGGTCTTCGTTCTTTGGCTACGATATGGAAGAGACCCCAGAATTGTTCAGACAGTGGAGTTCTATCCCCCGGAGGGAACCACGCCGGCGGAAGTGGGCTATATCGTGGATGGTGTGGTGGACAAAAAGGATTTGGTCAGCCTCATCATTTATCTTGCGGAAAAAGGACATCTCACCATTGAGCCCATGGAAGAGGATGAAGACACATTATTGCGACGAAAGAAAGACCTCCCGGAAGATGCACCGATCTATCTGAAGACCTTTTTTGAAGGATTGTTCCTGGGAGAAGAAGATGAGATTTTGGACGAAGTGAAGATTTCCCAATTAAAGGAAACCTTCTATAGTCATTACCAAGCGTCTCTGGGCCAACTGAGAAGTCACTTTACGTCCCGGAAGGAAAACCGGATCTATAAACCCAGCTCCCTAGTGGCCAGAGTGGTGGGGGCTTTATTCGTAATGGTCCCCCCGATATCCATCATAGTATGGGGCGCGATTTATCAAGGAATGGGCTATATGGCTTTTCTGGCCATGCCGGTGCTATTCTTCCATCTACTGGGGTTTGGTATTTTGCTTCGAAATTTTGACAAGCGGGATGGTATGAAAAAATCCGCCCGTATTGCCGGCAGCACACTGGCCATCATACTGATGGGAGTGGGTGTGTTGATTACTACGGGCATCGGGTTCTTCTTTGAGCTACCATTCTATCTCATTCTTTTATCTGTCATATCCTTCCCCGTGGTAGTCCTGTTCACCATGTTGATGCGAAGGCGAACGAAAAAAGGCGCAGAATGGATGGGGAAGATTCTGGGATTCAAAGAGTTTATTAAAAAAGCAGAGTTGCCTCGAATCGAAAAACTGTTGGAGGAAGATCCGCAGTATTTCTATCATGTATTACCCTATGCGTATGTATTTGGCTTGACCAATCAATGGTCGAAGAAATTTGAGAGCATCGTGATGGAACCTCCCACTTGGGTGGAAAGCAACTACATGGGGTCCCATATGTTTAACACCATTTGGTTGGGAAATATGCTGGGAAGCACAACGCGGGCTATGGAACAAAGTATCATTCCTGCTGCATCACTAGGAGACGGCTCCAAAGGAGGATTTGGTGGTTCCGGTGGCGGTGGTTTTTCCGGTGGCGGCGGTTTTGGCGGCGGCGGCATGGGTGGCGGCGGTGGCGGCGGTTGGTAGACACCGGCCACCTCCTATGGTATACTCTTATGAAAACCAAAGGAGAAGAATCGTATGGGAAACGGAATCATAGGGAAAATCATATATTATTGGATTTTTATCCTAGGAATTCTATTTATGGCTCGAATATTTGGTTTTGCCGACAATAGCAGCACCATGATTATGGCTTTGGTGGTGGGTACACTGGTCTATCTGGGCTGGCAACTGATAAGATACGGATCCAGAAAGGAATAGGAATGAGCGTCGGTAATTCCGGCGCTTTTTTTAAAGGAAATGTCGTTTACACACTTACATGTACATACAGAATATAGCCTGCTAGACGGAGCAGCCAGGATTCCGGAGCTGGTAAAACAGGCAAAAGCATTGGGCATGGATTCTCTGGCCATCACAGATCACGGCGTGATGTTTGGTATCATGGATTTTTATCATGCCTGTAAAAAGGAGGGCATCAAGCCAATCCTGGGTTGTGAGGTTTATACGGCGTCCCGAAGCCGATTGCAAAAGGAAGGGGACCGGGATAAGAATCAAGGCCATCTGGTGT
This sequence comes from uncultured Oscillospiraceae bacterium, assembly GCA_964450985.1. Taxonomy (GTDB): domain Bacteria; phylum Bacillota; class Clostridia; order Peptostreptococcales; family Anaerovoracaceae; genus JAAZGD01. The sequence continues at coordinate 9,254 of CAYVFH010000010.1, forward strand.
TGCTGGCTTCCAATGAAGAAGGATATCGCAACCTGATGAAAATCGTGTCTATTGGCTACACACAGGGGTTCTATTACAAACCCAGAGTGGATAAGGAAGTATTGCAGCAACATCACAAGGGAATCATCGCCCTATCAGCTTGCTTGGCCGGAGATGTACAACGCCGATTACTCATGGGAGATTATGAGGGTGCCAAAGAAGAGGCCTTATCTTTGTTGCATATTTTTGGGGAGAATAACTTCTATCTGGAGTTACAGGACCAGGGGTTGGAGGAAGAGGCACAAATTCTGCCTCTGATGAAGAGGTTGAGTCAGGAGACGGGGATTCCGTTGGTTGCCACCAATGACGTGCATTATGTGAAGCGAGAGGATGCGGAAGCCCATGATGTGCTTCTTTGTATTCAGACAGCGTCCACGGTGGACGAGGAGGATCGAATGCGATTTCCCAATGACCAATTCTATTTGAAGTCTCCTCAGGAGATGGAGAAGCTGTTTGCCCAGATTCCTGAAGCTTGTCGAAATACGAAAGAAATAGCGGATCGTTGTAATGTGGAATTCACATTTGGAGAGTTGCATTTGCCTGACTTCACAGCTCCCGCCGGGAAAAACAACGGCACCTATCTGAGAGAATTATGTCATAGCGGGTTGGTGGAGAGATACAAAGATTCCTGGAAAGAACATCAGGAACGTTTGGATTATGAACTGTCTGTAATTGAAAGCATGCACTATGTGGAGTATTTTCTCATCGTTTGGGACTTTATTCGTTATGCACGAAGTCAAGGAATTATGGTAGGGCCGGGACGAGGCTCTGCCGCCGGTTCTTTGGTGGCCTATGTGCTGGGTATTACCAGCATCGACCCCATTCAATATGGGCTGATTTTCGAAAGGTTTCTCAATCCGGAGAGAATATCTATGCCGGATATCGATATCGATTTCTGCTACGAAAGAAGGCAGGAGGTAATCGATTACGTCATTGAAAAATATGGTTCGGACAAAGTAGCTCAGATTATCACTTTTGGAACAATGAAAGCCAAAGCCGCCATCCGGGATGTGGGAAGGGCCTTGAATATGAGCTACGGCGATGTGGATGTGATTGCCAAAGCGGTACCAAATGAGCTGGGAATGACCCTAAAAAAAGCATTAAAAACCAGCCCGGAGCTCAAAGAAAAATATGACAACGATCTGCGTATTACCAAGTTGGTGGACATGGCCATGGCGGTGGAAGGAATGCCTCGTCATGCCTCCACTCATGCGGCTGGCGTGGTGATCTCGAAGAACAGCATTGATGAATATGTGCCTCTCTATTTGGCTGACAAAGGGATATCTACCCAATTTCCCATGACTACCATTGAAGAACTGGGGCTCCTTAAGATGGATTTTTTAGGACTTCGAAACCTTACGGTTATTCGGGATGCCATTGATTTAATTGAAAAAAACAAAGGTATATGTATTGATTTTTCCGGGATGGATTATAACGACTCCAAGGTGTACGAGTTGATTTCCTCCGGCAATACCGATGGGATTTTCCAGTTGGAGTCTCCCGGTATGACCCAGTTTATGAAAAATCAGAAACCGGACAATTTTGAAGATATTGTGGCGGGCATTTCTCTTTATCGCCCCGGACCCATGGCCTCTATTCCTACCTACATTGAGAACAAAAAGCATCCGGAGCAGATTGAGTATATTCATGAGAGCTTGAAGCCGATCCTATCTGTGACCTATGGCTGTCTGGTGTATCAGGAGCAGGTAATGCAGATTGTCAGAGACTTAGCCGGATACTCATATGGCAGAAGCGACCTGGTGCGAAGAGCCATGAGCAAAAAAAAGATGGATGTCATGTTGAAGGAACAGGAAGCTTTTATCCGTGGTAAGGGGGAAGTTCCGGGCTGTAAAGCCAGAGGAATTCCGGAAGACGTGGCAGAAGAAATTTTCCACCAGATGGTCAGCTTTGCGGAATATGCCTTTAACAAATCCCATGCCGCCGCCTATGCGGTGGTGGCTTACGAAACCGGATATTTGAAAGCCCACTACCCGGTAGAATTTATGGCGGCCTTGATGACCAGTGTGATGGGAGATGCTCCCTCTATCGCCAAGTATATTCGAAACTGCGTGGAAATGGGCATCAAGGTACTTCCTCCGGATGTGAATCTGTCTGGGAAGAAGTTCACCGTGGAGGATGGCCAAATCCGTTTTGGTCTCATGGGTGTGAAAAATGTGGGAGAAGGTGTAGTAGATGCGATTTTAAGGGGTCGGGAAGAAAGAGGGCCGTACCAAGATATTGTACATTTCATTCATCAAATCAACATTCAGGAGCTGAATCGTAAAGCTTTGGAAAGCCTCATCCAAGCTGGCGCCTTTGATACTATGCATCCCAACAGAGCCCAATTGTTGGCAATATGCGATGGCCTATTGGAAGCAGCCCAGAATGATGCGAAGAAGAATATATCCGGACAGCTTTCTTTGTTCGGTGGAAGCCCGGCGGAAACTTGTTTGGAAACTCCTACGTTATGCGTTCCCATGCCGGAGATTTCCGACTTTGACAAGAAGATGAAGATGGTGTTAGAGAAAGAAAATTTAGGGGTATATTTATCCGACCATCCATTAAATGATTTAGAAGAAATTATCGCCAGACAGACAACGTTGACTAGCGAGACCCTCCGTCGAGCCGGAGAGCAGCCGGAAGTAACAGAGGTTAGGGATGGGATGGAAGCCACGGTAGCCGGCATCCTGGTACAAAAAAAGACTTTGGTTACAAGAAACGGGCAGTTGATGGCTTTTATTGATATTGAAGATTTCTACGGGTTGATTGAAGTAGTAGTGTTTCCCAAAGTGTATGAGGCCTGTAGCAATTGTTTGCAGGAAGACAATATACTTCTCATTAAGGGAACAGTAAACTTCAAAGAGGAGGAGTCTCCGAAAATTTTAGCCAACCGTATCAAGCAACTGGAGACCGATGAGCACTCGAAGGAACCCGGGTATGGGACGGAAGCTCCCGTTCCCGAGCCGGGGGAAGAGTTGGTGAAGGTGAAGATTCCTTGCCAAGTAGAAAGTCCGGGTGAATGGGACACCATCGATGAATTGGATGCCATCAAGGAAGTTTTTAGTCAATATCCAGGATCCTGTCCTGTACTGGTATATTTCGGAGAAACCGGTAAGAAATTCCGAACCAGCCGAGAATTATGGGTAAACCCTTGCAGCGAACTGATGCAAAAGCTGGGAGAAATCATTGGAGCGGATAATGTGAAACTGTGTGAGGAGAAGAAATGAAAACCATAGGTATACTGACAAGTGGAGGGGATTCCCCGGGCATGAACGCAGCCATACGCGCGGCAGTGAGAGGTGGCATCTACCATGGGATGAAGGTTTACGGCATAGAGAGGGGATTTGCAGGTCTTATTGAGGGAGAAATCAAGGAGATGGATGTCTCTTCGGTATCCGACATTCTTCATCGAGGTGGAACCATGCTACGCACGGCTCGATCCGAGAGATTTATGACAGATGAAGGTTTCAAAAGAGCTTTGAACATGCTGGAAAGTTTTTCTATTGAGGGTGTTATCATTATTGGCGGTGATGGATCCATGATGGGGGGATTGAAAATATCGGAAGCCGGATTTGCCGTCATGGGAGTGCCGGGGACCATCGATAATGATTTGGCATATACGGATTTTTCCATCGGGTTTGATACGGCGGTGAATACGGTATTGTCATCCATCAGCAATATTCGGGACACTTCTTCCTCTCACGAACGGAGCACGGTCATTGAAGTGATGGGGAGACATTGTGGAGACATCGCGCTATATGCCGGTGTAACCGGAGGAGCCGAAACCATATTAATTCCGGAAATCCCAGTAGACATTAATGCAGTATGCCGAAAAATTATTCAAGGCCGCAATCGTGGAAAACTCCATAACATCATTATAAAGGCGGAGGGTGTAGAAATACGCTCAGAGGACTTGGCGGACATGATAAAAGAGCGGACCGGGGTTGATACGAAGATAGTAGTATTAAGTTATGTACAACGAGGAGGTTCTCCGACTGCAAGAGATCGCTTACTGGCTAGCAGGACGGCCTACAAGGCGGTAGAGCTGTTGCGGGATGATAGCTCTAGCAAAGCGGTGGGAATTAATGGGAATGAAATAGTGGCATATGACCTGGGAGATGCATTGAAAATGACCCGAACTCACGACCAGAGTTACATCGAATTGGCGGATGTATTGTCGATTTAGCCCTCATTAATCCATAGAATCCATTGAATAGTGGAGATAGATCAAGAGGAGGATGTCAATCCTCCTCTTTGATTTCCTCTAAATCTAATCCGATATCATTATGAAGAAGACTTGCAAAATGAACGGATCCCAAGCCATATTTTTCCCGAATTTGATCCAAGGTACGTTCCAACCGCTCCTCTCCATAACGGGAAGCTTCTTCTTCTGAAAACAGACTAAGCTGTTCCGACGTGGCTTCATCCACTAGCTGAATTCCCGTAATGGTGAGCAAACGAATGGGCTTGGTAGGGTGCCCGGTGGATTGAAGCAATTCTTTGGAAACCCGGGCGATTTCGTGGGCTAATTGAGTGGGCTTTTCCAATTGGGTTTGACGGCTGACGGAATGAAAATCCGGGTCTTTTATTTCAATTCGAATGCCGGAGGCTTTTACTTGGTATTGACGCAGACGGGAAGCTACCGTATCGGCAATTCCCACAAGGGCCACATCGATATCCTTTTGTGATGAAAGATCTCTGCGGAAAGTGATGCCATTGCCAACCGATTTGATTTTTCTGCGATGAGAAGCCAGTGCAACCGGTTCATTTTCCTTTCCATTGGCATATTCCCATACCATGACGCCATGCTTTCCAAACATGGACGACAAGGTTTCAACAGGGGTGCGTCCCAAGTCTCCAATGGTTACAATGCCTATCTTCTGAAGCTTTTCCGCCAGGGTCTGCCCTACGAAAAACAGCTCTTCAACGGGTAATGGCCACAATATGTCCCGATAATTTTCCCGTGTGATTTCTGTGGTGGCATCCGGTTTTTTGTATTCGGAGCCCATTTTTGCGAATACCTTGTTAAAGGACACACCTACAGACAGGGTTAAATGCAATTGCTTTTTCACGGTCTCCCTTATATGATCTGCGATTTCAACTCCGCTGCCCCACAGCCTCTGGCTATGGGTTACGTCCAACCAGGATTCATCGATGCTAAAGGGTTCAATTACGTCCGTATATTGGTTATATATTTCATTGATTCTTTTGCTATAGTACTCATACTTTTCGTGGTGAGGAGGGACTACGGCTAAGTCCGGACATTTTTTTCTGGCTTGCCAGATGGTCTCTGCAGTCTGAACTCCTGCTTTTTTGGCCAGTTCATTTTTTGCCACAATAATACCATGGCGGTTTTTGGGGTTACCGCAAACTGCCATGGGACGATTCCGAAGCTCCGGGTGATCTAATAATTCCACAGAGGCAAAGAAACCATTCATATCACAATGTAGTATCACTGGATCCATGTTTTCATTATATCTGTTCTTCACAGAAAAAACAGAGAAAGTGCACCAAAAATGGAGACACCCTGTGGTATAATATGCTTGATACTTTTCAAGGAGCCAATCATGGAGAAAAAATCCAAGCCCATAGTGGCACTGATGTACGATTTTGACAAAACCTTATCACCGGAAGATATGCAGAACTACGGCTTTATTCCGGGTGTGGGAATGACCCCCCAAGATTTCTGGGCCCTTTGCACCAGAACCATCCAGGATCATAAAATGGACATGATTTTGGGATATATGATGGTGATGTTAAAAGAAGCCGAGGGAAAAATGCTGTTAACCAGGGATGTTTTCCGCGCCATGGGAAAGAAAGTTCGATTATTTCCTGGAGTGACCACTTGGTTTCAGCGTGTCAATGATTTTGGAGCGGACCGGGGTGTCATCATCGAACATTACATCATTTCCTCCGGCTTGAAGGAAATTATTGAAGGCACTCCCATTGCCAAGGAGTTTAAACGAGTGTATGCCGCAGAATTTGTATATAACGAAAGGGGTGTTCCTGTGTGGCCGGCCATGGCGGTGAATTACACATCCAAGACGCAGTTTCTTTTTCGAATCAACAAAGGGGAACTGGATGTGACAGACCACAAGGGAGTCAATGAATTTATACCGGAATCACAGAGAAGGATTCCTTTCCAAAACATGATTTACTTAGGCGATGGGATCACGGATATACCTTGTATGCGCATTGTGAGAAACGGCGGTGGGAATTCCATTGCAGTGTATGAGGACAACCCGGAATTGGGATTGCGCATGAAGGAGCAAGGGCGAGTGAATGATGTGCTTCCTGCCGACTTTAGAAAGGGAAAATGCCTGGAAAAAAAGGTGTTTGAAATATTGAATCAAATATCGAAGGATAGCGATGAAATGTAGATGGGAGTAGTAATATGTCAAAGAACATTATGGTTTGTGTAACACAGCAAAAGACGTGCGACCGGTTGATTAATTATGGATTTCAGCTTCTGGAAGAAACCAAGGGAGAATTGTATATCATCCATGTAGCGCACTATGAATTTAAATTTTTAGGTAACACCGAAGAAGGGGAAGCTCTGGATTATTTATATGAGAAGGCCTTGGAATATGGAGCCAACCTAACGGTGGTACGGTCTAACCATGTGTTGGATACCCTGATTGATTTGGTGGAAAAAAATAAAATTGGCCATTTGGTTCTCGGTCAATCGGGGGAATCGAACGACGGAAACAATATGGTGAGCATGTTGGAAGAAAGACTTTCCAAAAAGACGGAAATATTGGTGGTACCGGCATAAACGGGGTAAAATAGGGTGCCTAGAGGAGCTTTACACCATTTATGTTCAGCTGAAAATCGGCGCCGAGAAACAGGGCGGCTTGCCGGCACATAGACATTCGCACCAGAAAAATTTCAAAATATTCCATGACTGCACTGATTTTTGTATCAATGGTAAGTTCTAAAATGATTTGCTTGGCTTCCGGTTCGATTTGCAAATGCGCTTTCTGAACTGCGAAATTTACCCGGTCATGAATATCCTGGGATAGTTTTACCCGGTTTCGGTTTTTGTATCGAACCCGGGTTCTTCTTACATCGGATTTGTCCGCCAGGATTATGGCCGCGGAAATGGGACTAACGGCGGTTCCCGTGCCTTCGTCGTGATTGCCGATGGCCTCTACTACCTCCGCCAGATCTTCTGGTGCCATCCCCATTTTATCCAGAATTCGAAAGGCCATAATGGCTCCGCTTTGGGCATGATCATTTCGGTTCACGCAATTTCCAATATCGTGAAGATATGCCGCAATCATGGCCAATTCCTGATCCCGCTTGGGATACTGGAAAGCGGCTAAAATTTCGGCGGCTTTGTGGGCGGTTTTGGTGGCATGGGCAAATCCGTGTTCCGTATAGCCGATAGCCCCCAAACCATCATTGCCTTTTCGGATATATGCAGAAATTTCTTCGTTATTCTTTACTTCTTCAAAGGAGATGTGGAGTGCATTATCCGTTGGGTGTGTGTTTGTTCTGGTGGATTCCATTTCTAGACCTCTTTTCTAATGTATTGTTCCTGAAATCGATACCATATTATATCATGCTTTTGCACCGGGCGGATAGACAGCAATTCTTGACGGGTATCGGTAAAAAAGATATAATGACCACAGCATTCAAGGAGGTACGTTCTATGCGGATAGCATCCATAATAATCGGTGTTTTGCTTGTATTTACTAGCGTATGGTGCTTGGCCCATCCGGGAGCCACTTATCTGTCGTTAGCTTTTTTATTAGGTGCGGTGATGTTCCTTCATGGGGTGACCGCTTTGTTTGGATATCTGATGATTCGAAGACTTCACAAGAAAGGCCAAGGATGGTTACTGGCAGATGGAATATTTACCACAATGCTGTCGTTGGTAGTACTGTTTAATCAAATCGTGGCGGATGCGGTGGTTCCTGTATTTTTCGGATTGTGGTTGCTTCATTCCGGGGTGGCGCGCATCGTGAGTACGTTGAATGAACGTGGTATTAAGGAAGGCTTTTGGCTATTTTTCATTGGGATAATTAGCATGGTAGCAGGGTTATATCCCCTGGTAGATGCGATTTTGTTTGACCTATCCTTGATGATGATGATTGGAATCATATTCCTGGTGCAAGGTGTGAATATGTTGTATTTGGGGGCATCCTCCCTAACGGATGCAGAAGAGTAGGGAAGAATGAGCCAGAGCTTGATTCCGGAGGAAAAAAAGCAGAAGATAATATCTTTGGTTGTCATCATTGGACTTCTGTTAACCGTTTGGTACATGCTGGATTTAGTGTTGTTAACATTTTTGTTAACATTCATTTTTTATCATCTATTAGAGAAAGTTCAATGCAGATATGTGAAGGTACTGGGGAGAAGACTACCGGATCCTTTAATTTTGGTGATTCTTTATGCTTTGTTTATCGCTGCAGTCAGTATTCTTAGTATTGAAGTTTTTCCGAAGTTGGTGCATCAAGTGAATATCATCGCTACGGCTTTGTCCAACTTTGATATTGCAGCAGTTCAAGCGGCAGTGGGAGAACGAGCAGCGGCATTATTATCCGGTGTGGATGTGAATAGCTACATCGGCCAGGCGGGCACTCTTCTTGCGGAAGTATTTAGCCGGTTGAGTGGTTTCTTACTTAATTTGTTTATCGCACTCATTCTTAGCTTTGCCATTATTGCGGAGAAGAAAAAGATTGCGCAATTTGGCATTAATGTATCCAAGAGCAATATATCCTTTTTATACGATTATTTTGTAACCTATGGCGGAGGATTTTGCCAGACTTTCGGGCAGGTGATGAAAGTCCAGGTTACCATTGCATTTATCAATTCCATTATCACCACCATTGCGTTGAGTATCTTTGGATATCCGGCAGTGGGAGGGCTAGGATTGATGGTGTTCCTGTTGGGCTTAATTCCGGTGGCCGGTGTAATTATTTCTTTCATTCCGCTTTCCGTGATTGGTTTTACCATTGGCGGGATTATGATGGTGGTGAAAGTTGTCATATTCATCCTGTTGCTCCATGCTTTTGAAGCATATATCATGAATCCCAAACTGATGTCACGCAAAACCCGTCTCCCGGTCTGCTTTGTGTTTCTTATTTTATTAATAGGCGAGCATTACATGGGTGTATGGGGTTTACTAATCGGTGTACCCATCTTCATATTCTTAATGACTGCGTTTAAAGTGGACTATCAGGTAGTGGGGAGTCACGGGAAGAAACAAAAATGCGATCCGGAGGCCCAGGAGCCCCCTCCGGCCAACTTGGTATAAGCCGCCAAAACAGGCGGTTTTTTTATGAATATATCCGCTTTTATAATAAGGGCTATGATATAATAAAATATCTTTGCGATAAGGAGAAATAGTGTGAAATCCATTGTTGTTATTGGGGGCGGAGCATCCGGAATGGCCGCTGCCATTGAAATAAAAATGAAAAATCCTTCTTTGGCGGTGGTGGTTTTGGAAAAAAACGATACACTGGGAAAGAAGCTGCTTGCTACCGGTAATGGCCGGTGCAATATTAGCAATGCAACCATTGAAGGGGAGGCCTTCGTTTGGGATTTTATCCACCGAGTGGGAATTCTTACTCGAAGGGAAGATGAGGGGCGCATGTACCCGTTTTCCGGAAAGGCTTCGGATGTAGTCGCTTGCTTGGAAAAATCGCTGAATCGATATGAAGTAGAATTAAAGCGTAACTTTGTGGTGAGTACCATTTTGCCAGAGAAAGAAGGCTTTCGAATAAAGAGTCAACAACATGAAGATGTATATGCGGAAAAAGTGATTATGGCCATGGGAGGTAAAGCGGCGCCACAATTCGGAACTTCCGGAGAAGGGTATGGTATATGTGGTCAGTTGGGGATTCTGGTGAAGCCGGTCTTTCCCGGATTGACACATTTCCAGGTGGAGGATTATCGGGAAGGTCTACATGGAATTCGCATGAAGGGCAGAGCCAGCCTTCTGAGAAACGGGGAGACCATTGCTATGGAACGTGGCGAAATTCAGTTTAGTAAGAGAGGTCTTTCGGGTATTATGCTGATGAATTTGAGCTCTCATGTGGTGCTACAAGGAGAAGACAATTTTCCCTCATATCAAATCGCATTGGATTTTATGGAAGAGTTTTCCCTGGAACAGGTTAAGGCTATTATGAAGCAGCGAGCCAGGGAGAATGGCTATATAATTAGAGATATTTTAACCACCATCGTTCCATGGGGTCTGAGTGAGATTATCTTGGAAAAAGCGGGGGTTGCTTCCCTGCGATGGGAAAATGCAATCGGCACATTAACGGGGGAAGAGTTGGAACAAATATCCCTTCACCTTAAAGAGTTACGGTGGAATGTAAGGGGATTGGGTGGTTGGAAGGATGCACAGATTACGGTGGGCGGTGTATCCTTGAATGAAGTAACCCCGAATACATGGGAGAGTCGTCGTTGGCCGGGGCTTTATATCGTGGGCGAACTTCTTGACTTACAAGGCCCCTGCGGCGGGTTCAACCTGCACTTGGCCTGGAAGACGGGGATTCAGGCAGCAGATCACTTAGTGGAATCTATCTAAAGAATCAGTGGAAGTTTCGGGAAAGAAGTAGCATATATGTATCGTATTCATCAAATAAAATTGAGATGGGATGAGCCCTTGGAAGAAATTCCCCGCAAGATTGGTAAAAAACTGGGGTGGAAGGGGAATCATCCGGAAATATTGGAATGGATCATTCGGAAAGAATCCATTGATGCCAGGAATAAGAGTCAGATTTTTCGGGTTTATACCATAGACTTTCAGTCGTCGGAGCCTTTCAAACCAGGTAAGGACGGCATGGTAGAGCTGGTGCAGGAAGATCCTTGGATGCCACCGCCCTATGGAGACAGAAAATTAGAAAATCCGCCGGTGATTGTGGGATTTGGACCGGCAGGAATGTTCGCCGCATTGGTGTTGTCCGAAGCCGGATTTCAGCCCGTTGTTCTGGAACGAGGGGCCTCTATGGAGGATCGAATTCATAAGGTAAATCAATTTTGGAGAGATGGTATCCTAGATGAGGAAACCAATGTGCAATTCGGAGAAGGCGGTGCCGGAACCTTTTCCGACGGAAAGCTTACCACTGGAATAAGGGATGTTCGAATTCAAAAAGTATTAAAGGAGTTGGTGGAAGCGGGTGCGAATCCAAATATTCTATACAAGCAAAAGCCTCATGTGGGAACGGATGTCTTACGAAAAGTAGTGGTAGAAATTCGCGAGAAAATCAAGAGAGCCGGGGGCAGCTTCCAGTTCCAGACGAAAATGACCGATTTGGTCATAAAGGAAGGAAGAATCATGGGGGTTCAGCGGGGAGAGAAGGTTACTATCCCTACAGAATCTTTGGTTTTGGCCATCGGCCACAGTGCCCGTGATACCCAGGAGATGTTGCACAATAGAGGATTGGCCTTGGAACAAAAACCTTTTTCCATGGGTCTTCGTATAGAACACCCGCAATCAATGATTGATGAGAGCCAGTATGGTAATACTCCGCCACCCGATTTGGGCCCGGCGGAATACAAGTTGGTATATCGGGGTTCATCGGGAAGAGGGGTGTATACCTTTTGCATGTGCCCTGGTGGCCAAGTTATTCTGGCCTCTTCCGAAAAACAATCATTGGTAACCAATGGCATGAGCAACCACGACCGTTCCTCTGGAAAGGCAAATAGCGCATTGCTGGTGGAGGTGGGTCCTGCGGATTTTCCCTCCTCACATCCTTTGGCCGGGGTATGGTGGCAGCGGGAAATGGAAAAAAAGGCATTTCAACAATCCGGGAATCAATATCGGCATCTCACTTGTTCGGTCGAAGAATTTGTTGAAAACAAGGGAGCGGGTAAGAAAGTAAGAGGATGCCTTCCGGAGTTTGTAGGAGATCATTTAGTCGAGGCCCTTCCCTTTATGTCAAAAAAAATAAAGGGGTTTGACGGACCAAAATCACTTCTTTATGGTGTGGAGACCAGAAGCTCTTCGCCGATTCGAATCCGAAGAGACGAATCGTATCAAAGCAACATCGAAGGGTTATATCCGACCGGAGAAGGTGCCGGGTATGCAGGAGGTATTATGTCTGCTGCGGTAGACGGAATACGAGTGGCGGAACAGATTATGCAAACATACTACATATAAATAATAAAGGGAGGACGGATCATGCTGGAAAGAGGATACATTCAGGTCTATACGGGAAATGGCAAGGGAAAAACTACGGCAGCGTTGGGGATTGCTCTACGTTCCGTGTGCGCCGGCAATCGAGTATTTATGGGACAGTTTATGAAAGGGCAAAACTATAGTGAATTGAAAGCCCCCTCTCTTCTAGATGGACTGGAAATTGAACAATTCGGAGATCCTGAGTTTTATCATGGAGAGCCGAATCCCAAGGATTTCGAAAATGCGGAGCGAGGCTTGAAACGAATGACGGAAGTGCTGGTCAGTGGGAAGTATGACCTTGTTATTCTGGATGAAATAAATACCACACTGTACTTTAAGCTGTTGAAAGTGGAGGATGTGTTATCGTTAATGGACCGGAAGCCGGAAGGGGTGGAACTGATTCTAACGGGTCGCTATGCCCCGGAAGAAATCATGAATCGAGCGGACCTGGTTACCGAGATGAAAGAAATCAAGCACTATTATACCCAGGGAGTGCCCGCGAGAGTTGGCATAGAAAACTAGATTAATGAGAGGTTTGGATACATGAGAAAAGCGGCATCTTGGATTATTGCTTTCACACTACTATTCACTACAACGGGAGGCGCAGCGGCTATTGAGGCATCAAAAAACCCTCAAGAATCGTTGTACCAACAGATTCAGGCAGGGTCTTACGATATTTTCACCAACTACGTGGATGGGTATACAATACAGATTGCACCGGGTATGGAAGTGGACATGAGCTGGTCAAAAGTAGGAACATCACTGGAAACACCGGACCAGCGCATCGAAATATATCGGCAGTATGTGGGAGAAGGATTGGAGAGTTATCTCAATTACTCCAATGGTTTTTTGGCCAATGAATTGGATCATCAACAAGTGGAACAGGGATGGGAATCTTATGGAGAAAATCACGTCTTTGTCACCCGTTGGATGCGTACCCCTTTGGCGGGAGTGCCGGATGATTGGAATTATTACACTGTTTTGGATTTGCCCGTAGGAGAGTATTGTTACACCATCGTTGTTAAAACGGCGGTGCCAATCCAACTGCTGGGTGGATATGCCAACCTGGTAAGTAGTTTTACCACGTTTTATCCTTACCAATCGGGAGAGAACGTGGTCCGGGTAGGTAGGTCTCCGGAAGAGCGAAATTGGAATGCGGAAACGGAACAATTTTATGATCAATACTTCGGCCCGGAATCCGAATTGACATGGGGCCTATACGAACCCCAGACCAACTACGATTACGGTACGGGGACTTATGATTTTGGACAGATTGCTTACTATGAATCTTTATTTAAGTATGAATTTCCGGTAGTGTTGAATTATTCGGAGTTCGAGAATAAGACGCACCATCCCAATCTGAAGAAGAGATTGGAACAAGCCTGGGAGAAGGGGAAAGTTTTGGAGCTCACGCTTCAGACCAATGGCGGATCTTCCGGGAATCAAGTGTATCAGGTTCTACAGGGAGAATATGATATGTTCCTAAGGGACTATGCGGACACAATCCGTGATTTTGGCCATCCGGTTTTGTTTCGACTGGCCAATGAGATGAACGGAGATTGGTGTCCTTATTCCGGGTATCACACTTCCCGAGATCCGGAGATTTATCGGGAGTTTTATCAGTATGTATTCCGCATTTTTGAAGAAGCCGGCATAGACAATGTGATATATATTTGGAATCCCAACTCAGAATCCTTCCCCGATTTCAAGTGGAACCATTCGTACCAATATTATCCGGGAGATGAATATGTGGATGTGGTGGGGATGACAGCCTACAACACAGGGACATATTACTGGCAAGTGGGAGAGCGTTGGAGTTCTTTTGAAGTCTTGTATGAAGATTTGTATCATGAATATAGTCATCAATTTGAAATGCCTCTCATGATAACAGAGTTTGGTTCTGCCAGTGTAGGTGGAGATAAAAGTCAGTGGGTAGAGGAGATGTTTGCTAAAATCTATGCTTTCCCTGGAATTAAAATGGCCATTTGGTGGGATGGGAATGATTATGATGGAAATAGTATCTCCAGAAACTATACCATAGACGAAACTCCGGAGATTTTAGACACTTTCCGAAATCATTTTGACCCGCCCTGGCATTGGAATGCCTTTGCATGATTTCGGTGTACATGATAAAGTAAAGGGGAAAGGTTCCAGGGAACCGGAAGGGGGGTTCGAACAATGAAAAAACCCATCATGTTAATGATATTAGATGGCTTTGGCCTGAATCCAAACACCAATGGAAATGCCATTGCCATGGCCCAGGCTCCCAATATAAAAAAATGGATGACGGAATACCCGAATACTAGTTTATCGGCTTCCGGTTTGGATGTTGGATTACCAGATGGTCAAATGGGAAATTCGGAAGTAGGACATCTGAATATAGGTGCCGGACGAGTGGTGTATCAGGAATTGACGAAAATTAGCAAGCATATTCAGGAAGGTTCCTTTTTTCAGAATCCAGTGCTGCAAGATTCCATGAGGAGTGCCAAAGATAAGGGGGGAACTCTGCATCTTATGGGGCTGGTATCCGATGGAGGGGTGCATAGTCATTTGGAGCATTTGAAGGGACTTCTAAAAATGGCGCAACAGGAGGGAATAGAAGATTTGTCCATCGGCTGCTTTTTAGATGGCCGCGATGTACCACCCAGGTCTGCCTTGGAATATTTGGATGCATTAAATCAGTATCTAGAAGAATTGTCCCTGGGACGAATCGGCTTTATATCAGGACGCTATTATGCCATGGATCGAGATCGACGCTGGGATAGGGTCCAGAAGGCCTACGATGGCCTGACTCTGGGAGAAGGTTTACGTGCGGCGGATTACCGGGAGGCCGTTCTAAAAGGATACGATCGAGGAGAGGATGATGAATTTATCATGCCTACCATACTGGATGGAGCCACCCCGGTATCTGACGGAGATAGTGTCATATTTTTTAATTTTCGACCGGATCGAGCAAGGGAATTGACACGTAGCTTTGTGGATCCGGCTTTTCATGGATTCTTTCGAAAGAAGACGTTCCAAGACTTGAATTTTGTGTGTATGTGCCAGTATGATGTGACCATGCCCAACGTATCGGTTGCTTACCCCCCGGAAGAAATCCGCAATACGTTAGGGGAGTATTTGGCGGAGAATGGGTTACGCCAGCTTCGCATTGCCGAAACAGAAAAGTATGCCCATGTGACATTTTTCTTTAACGGAGGAGTGGAAGAACCCAATCCCATGGAGGACAGGGTTTTGATTCCATCGCCAAAAGTGGCCACTTATGATCTGCAACCGGAAATGAGTGCCTACTTGGTAAGAGACCGGGTGATAGAAGAAATAGAGAGAGATTATTACGATGTTATTATTTTAAATTATGCCAATGCGGATATGGTGGGACACACTGGAAAAATTCCGGCTGCTGTGAAGGCCATCGAGGCATTAGAAGAATGTGTTCCCCCTGTATTAGAAAAAGTTTTGGAAAAGGGTGGTCAGGTTTTGGTTACTGCCGATCATGGCAATGCAGACGAGATGCTGGATGAAGAAGGGGATGTAATGACGGCCCATTCGAAGAATCCGGTTCCTCTGGTTTATGTGGCGAGAGATAGAAAGAAATTAAGAGAAGGTGGCCGTCTTTGTGATTTGGCACCTACTATCCTTGCGCTATTGGGGTTGGAGAAACCCGGTGAGATGACCGGAACCAGTTTGATTCAAGAGTAGGGGAAAGAGAATATTTTATGGAGAAAAAGACCTTCTTAAAAGGGGCAGTAATTCTTGGGATTGCAGGATTGATGGTTCAGGTTTTTGGAGCATTTTTTCGAATTCCATTGGCTAACATCATCGGGCCTTCCGGCATGGGATACTACCAAACAGCGTATCCTATATATGTGTTTTTGTTGGTTTTTTCCACCAATGGTGCACCGGCAGCCATATCTAAAATGACATCGGAACGACTGGCAATGGGCAGACTCAAAGACGCACACCAGGTTTTCAAAAAATCATTTTTGTTGATGACGGGGGTAGGTTTTATCGCCTTCGTGGCAGTATTCTTTGGAGCGGAAACCATCGTTTCAGCCGTGGGGGACCCAGGTGCGGTTATGGCCATGAAAGCCATTGCGCCAGCTCTTTTAGTAGTCCCGATCATGAGTGTGTATCGGGGATATTTCCAGGGAATGCAAAACATGGGTCCTACGGCCACATCACAACTACTCGAACAAGGTGTCCGAGTGGCGGTAGGCCTGACATTAGCCGTTGTTCTAATGAAAGAAAGTGTGGCTTTTGCGGCAGCGGGTGCTACCTTTGGTACTTCAGTGGGGCCAGTGGCCGGAGTACTGGTTTTAGCGGTGATATATGGCAGGCGCAGGCACACACTGTTGCAACAACAGACGGAAGATGTGACTAGTCAAGGAGAGTCGTCCCGTAAAATTATGGGCACCCTTCTGTGGATTGCGGTGCCTATTACCATTGGAGTATCCATTCTACCTATCATAAATCTCGGAGACTTGCTAGTGGTGATGAAAAGGCTGGAGGGTTCTGGGTTTTCCTTGGAACAAGCCAATGTTTTATATGGACAGTTAACCGGCATGGCGGGACCGGTTATTAATATCCCTATGGCGCTGGCTCTTTCTATGGCCTTATCCATGGTTCCGGCTATTGCCGCCTCCAATGCAGCAGGGGATCGGGAGTTTTTGGAAAAAAATGTGCAGTTAGGCTTCCGTACGGCGATGATAGTAGGTGTTCCATGTAGCTTTGGTTTAATTATCCTGGCGGAGCCTATCATGACGCTTTTATACCCCATGGAGATGGAGAGCGCCATATCCGCTTCCAATAGTTTGGCA
The DNA here is from genome assembly GCA_964450985.1 of uncultured Oscillospiraceae bacterium. Lineage (GTDB taxonomy): Bacteria > Bacillota > Clostridia > Peptostreptococcales > Anaerovoracaceae > JAAZGD01. The sequence continues at coordinate 26,243 of CAYVFH010000010.1, forward strand.
TATCTGGCCATGGGGGTTATATTTCTCTGTGTGGCACAGACCATGGCCGGTACCCTACAAGGATTGGGTCGCCCCGGTATCGCTGTGATGGGATTAATGTTGGGTTTTTTGGTGAAGTTGGTAGGCACATATTTCTTGACCGGCATACATGGGCTGAATATTGATGGTGCGGCCATTGCCAGCGCTCTGGCATATACCACGGTGGGAATATTTAATTTTTCGGCGGTGAAGACCTTGACGGGAATTCGTTTTGACAAAAATCTTACGATGTTGAAACCGCTAATGGCTGGATTAGTGATGTTCATAGCGGCTGGGTGGGTGTATCGATTATTGGATGGATTCCTAGGGAATGCAATTGCCTGCTTACTGGCAATTGCCATAGGGGCTGCCGTTTATGGAATAGTATTATTAAAAATAAAAGGTATTGATTCCGATGAAATCAAAGGGTTTCCAAAGGGGGAAAAAATATGGAAATTACTTCGAAAAATCAAGTTGGTGAAATAAGGCATATTCAGAAAATTAGAACTTTGTGAAACCGTTGAAATAAGCCGGTTTCAACCTTGACAGGAAATTATCAGGGTGATATATTCAAGGTGTGCGTATAGCACAAAACAAACCTTTGATATATGTAACACATATGAAAGAAAAGAGGAGAAGAAAATGTCGAATTATGTTGATCGCTGCATTGAGCTGTGCAAAGAAAGAAATCCGGGAGAAGAAGAATTCCACCAGACGGTAGAAGAAGTTTTAGAATCCCTTAAGCCCGTCTTGGAAAAGCATCCGGAATACGAAGCAGCCGGCATTCTGGAAAGATTAACCGAGCCGGAAAGAGGAATTACATTCCGTGTGGTTTGGGTAGATGATGCCGGAAAAGTACAGGTTAACAAAGGGTACCGATATCAATTCAACAGTGCCATCGGACCTTACAAAGGTGGTCTTCGATTTGCTCCTAGTGTAAATCCTGGAATTATCAAATTCTTGGGATTTGAGCAGATTTTCAAGAACAGTTTGACCGGGCTTCCCATTGGCGGAGGAAAAGGTGGAGCAGACTTCGATCCCACGGGGAAATCCGATGGTGAAGTGATGCGTTTTTGCCAAGCGTTCATGACTGAATTATATCGACATATTGGACCGGAAACCGATGTACCGGCTGGAGACCTGGGTGTAGGAGCCCGAGAAATCGGATATATGTATGGTCAGTATAAAAAAATTGTAAATCGTTTTGAGGGTGTTCTCACCGGAAAAGGCCTGACATGGGGCGGATTGAACGGCAGAACAGAAGCAACCGGATATGGTATTGTATATTATGCCAATGCTATGCTGGAAGCCAATGGTGAGAAGTTGGCTGGAAAAACAGTAGCCATCTCTGGATTTGGGAACGTATCTTGGGGAACGGCTCTAAAGGCTACGGAGTTGGGTGCAAAGATCATCACTATTTCCGGACCCGATGGATATATTCTGGATGAGGCTGGAATTTGGGGAGAAAAGATTGACTACATGCTAGAGCTGCGAAGCTCCGGTAAAAATATATGTGCACCTTATGCTGAAAAATTCCCGGAAGCCAAGTTCTTTGCAGGCAAAAAGCCTTGGGAAGTGAAAGCAGACCTCTATATTCCATGTGCAACCCAGAATGAAATCAGAATTGAGGATGCTCAGACCATCGTTGCCAGTGGCGCGAAATTCGTCTGCGAGGGATCCAACATGTCTTCTACCAATGAAGCCATCAAGTATATGCAAGAAAACGGCATCATTCTTGGACCATCCAAGGCTGCAAATGCTGGCGGTGTTGCATGTTCCGCTATTGAAATGGGACAAAATGGAGCAAAAGCCGTTTATAGCCCAGAGCAGGTTCATGCCCAGCTTCGAGAAATCATGTGCGGTATCCATGATGCTTGTGCGAAAGCTTCTCAGGAATATGGATTTGGATATAACCTGGTAGCAGGCGCAAATATTGCCGGATTCTTAAAGGTAGCCAAGGCCATGATGGACCAAGGACTCTAGAAGCTACAAATGTTACCAATGATATCGGGAAAAGTATAAATTTTCCTGGTAAAAGAAACAATCTGAAAACAATAAAAGAAACAAAGGTGTAGGAGTATTTCTACACCTTGTTTTTTGTATATCCTATCAGGAACTTCCTTTCTTAAAAAGATAAAAAGAGGCGGAATTCCAAAGGGGTTAGGGTTGCGAATCGATTGGATTTAGTGATATAATTTAATGTCAATGAATTGCCAATAGAAAGGAGTGAAAGCTGTGGATAGCGGACCGAGTCACGAACGAATCAAACTTGATACAATCAGCCCGAATCCCGGCTTCTCAAATCGTTCAAGCCGGGGAAAATAGCAGAAAGCGAGGACAACCGGATGGAAAACGAAAAAACATTTGAAGAACGCATCCAAGAGATTTTGGATTTAGTGTCCGAGAAAAAATATATCAAGGCCAGAGATGCTTTGATTGAAATGAACAATGCTGTGGATGTGGCGGAAGCTTTAGAAGAGGTGATGGAGCAAGTAGGATTGGAGCGGGCGGTGATCTTGTTCCGTAGCCTTCCCAAGGAACTGTCTGTGGATGTGTTTTCCTACATGCCTATCGAAGATCAAATCAGCATTATTAATACCATTACGGATAAAGAAATTAGTTTCATTTTAGAAGAACTGGATTTTGACGACATGATTGATGTGTTGGAAGAACTCCCGGCCAATGTAGTGGATAAAATTCTGGAGAAAACCCCAAAGGAAGAACGAAAGAGGATTAATACATTCTTAAACTACCCAGAGGGCTCAGCCGGAACACTGATGACACCGGAATACATCAGTTTGCGTCAAACCATGACAGTGGAGGAAGCATTAGCTTATATAAAAAAGGAATCTTTTGATTCCGAGACCATTTACACATGTTATGTGAAAGATAACGGTCGGAAATTAGTGGGAATCATCTCATTACGATCTTTGGTGATTTCCGAGGGAGACACCATCATTGAAGATATCATGCAGCAAGATTTTGTTTCCGTCAATGTGCACGATGACCAGGAGGTAGTTTCTGAAGTCTTTAAGAGATATGGATATTTAGCAATCCCCGTGGTGGATAATGAAAGCCGGTTGGTAGGGATTGTTACCGTAGACGACATTTTCGAAGTCATCGAAGAAGAGGCACAGAAGACTTTGAACGAATGGCGGGGG
>CAYVFH010000011.1:0-28754 GCA_964450985.1 uncultured Oscillospiraceae bacterium
CCGGTGCTACTGTGATGAGTATTAGGGAGATAATTTGAAGCATCAACGGAAAAGTCAGCTTTGATTCAGAAACTCTCCCCCTTTCTATGGCAGCCTTTTTTCTTTTTTCCCATAATAAATGGGTTTCCATCAGGAGCTTCTGACTCAGTTCAGTCCCCTTTTGCTTGTTCTCCTCGATAATGCCCATAATGCGAATGAAGTCCGGAATGCCCAAGCGATGAGAAAAGCATTTTATTTCCCTGACATAATCTCCTTTTGTTTCACGAACCCTATGATCCAGGCGGACCATTTGTTGTACAAAATAGTCATCCGTATGATTGGTTTGATGCCATCTTTTATATTCACTCATCATTCGTTCTAGCGCTGCTGATACAACCAAACCAGCCTCCATGAGTAAGACCAAACGAGTCACAAAGGGTATTAATTGTCTCTGCAAAGACTCACTGGATTCCAACTCTTTCCTTCTCAAGTCCCGGTCTCGTTGATACAAGAGAAAAGCAAGGAAACCCAAGGGTATTAGGGGAAGCAAAATATGATTATTTTCTCTAGGTATCTCCCAATGGTATGCCACTCCTTCCGACGATTCCTCGGGTAAATGAACAAACGATGAAGCATGGGAGAGCTCTGTACTATTTGCCCATTGTCTCAATTCTCTTTCTGCTTGGTAAAATACCCAATTGGAAGTCGTCGTTTGGGAGGAACTTATATTATCCTTCTCCTTTTGATAAGGTTCCAAGGAAATACTGGACTTCTGCTGATGATCCCCCATCATCATTTCTACCTCCAAGGCAACAGGTGCTTCCTGGTCCTCTGAAAAATATAGAGTGAACCCGCCATCTTCATGGAGTATGGTGCTTGCCGGCGGATTTGTGAACTGAATCATGACGAATAACATACATACCAATACGGAAATAGCAAGAGCCACCAACCACTGTTTTTTCATATTCCTACAACTGATGTGGATAAAGCGATCTGAATCCTCTTGTCCATACAGTCTGACGTAACGAGCTTTTCTCTTTCTGGAATCCCCAAATATTATTTTTAAATAGTCCTGCTTTTTATTCATATTTTGACTTCCAATAGCTTGTTCATCCAAAGAAAGGACCCAAGTATGAGACCCAGCGCAAAGGTCATCAATAGAAATCCTTCCCAAGTGTCATACAAGATGTTTAGATAACCCGGGCTGGCAAATCGAAGCAAAGCCAACATTAAAAAAGGAATGGTGACGATAATCCTCGCTTCATACTTTTTTTGTGCGGTCAATGCATTAAATTCCTGTTGAATTTCCATTTTATCTAACAAGACCTGAATGGTAGTCAGTATTGATTTTTCCAAATTACCCCCCGTGGAGCGACAAATACGATATACTTCCGAAAAAGTTTCGATATCCTCCATTGGGTACTTTACGCTGAATTCCATTAGTATTTGATCTTCTGGCTCTCTGGCTTCTTGAAATCGATGAATCATTTGTGACAGTTCTCCTCGAAGGATACTGTTTTCCTCGTATAATGTGGCCATATAAGCTTCGGCCTCCACCCAACCTTGTCCCATTTGTCTGCCGGAAGCAACTGAAGCAGAAAGTGAATATAGGAAGTCGCGAAATTGGACCATTAAATTTGTCTCATCAGTCACTTTCTTCTGCCGCTGAAATCTTTTCATGAAAATTGGAATCAACAAAGGAAACCCCAATATCATCCCCATGCGATTATAAAATAGATATACGATACAAAGAGACAATAAAAAAATCTTCCCTATATAGCGAATAAATTCACCATCTTGCCATAACTTACCATCCAGTTCCCATAATATCCGCGATTTGAAAACCGCCTCTTTTCTTATTCCCATAATTTTTTTACCTTCTTAATATCATTGCCGGTAGCTACCAATCCTTCTTCTTTTCTGTAACAAAAAAGAGGATTCAACAGATAATCCTCTTCGTGCAATCCAGACAACTCGCAGATTTCTAATACGCGACGTTGTCCTTGCTGAAACCGGCCTAAATGAACCATAATGTCGATGGCTTCCGCAATTTGAGAACGTATGGCTTCAATGGGAAAAGGGGCCGCCTGTAGAAACATGGCTTCCAATCGACGAAGCATCCCTTGAACGGAGTTACCATGACCGGTACACAAACTCCCATCGTGGCCGGTATTCATCGCTTGTATCATATCCAGCACTTCTTTTCCCCGAATCTCCCCCACAATAATTCGATCAGGTCTCATTCGAAGACTGGTCTTAATCAACTGTTCCATAGTCACTTCGCCTCTGCCTTGCAGATTCGCATTACGACATTCCAATCGAACAATATTTTGGATGTTTGGAATTTGAAGCTCCGCAGAATCCTCTATTACGATGACCCTTTCATTTTCGGGGATATAATGAGATAGTACATTCAGAAAAGTGGTTTTTCCGGAAGAGGTGCCTCCGCTAATGAGAATGTTGTATCCTTGCTTCACCAATTCTCCCAAGAATTCCGCCGCGCGTCTAGGGATGGTTTCATTGCCGATTAAATTTTCCATGGTAATATATTTCTTTGGAAATTTACGAATGGTTAGAATAGGACCATTCATTGCCACGTTCTTATAAACCGCATTCACCCTGGAGCCATCCGACAATCGGGCATCTACAATGGGATTTAATTCGTTTATCTCCCGTTGAACACCGGCCACCAATCTCCGAATGACCTCCTCCAGCGCTTCTACCGTATCAAAGCTTTCCGGAACGGGCATTATTTTCCCGGATTTCTCTATAAAAATATTGCCGATACCATTTACCATAATTTCTGATACTTTTTCATCTTCTTGATAGGGGTTTAATATATCCAAATCTTTTCGAAGGGCATGATAGATTCGTCGAATAAACCGTCCTTTTTGTTTTACCGACAAAAAAGCAAATTCTTCGCGTTGAAACACATGGGTTTCAATAATTTCCATTGCTTCTTCATCGGTTAATTCCCGGTGTTGCAAAACCAAAAGTTCACGAATATCTTGTATCGCTTGATGAATCGTATCCATACATACAACATAAAACAGTTGCCAATATATGGCAACTGAATCGAAACGACATTAAGCGATGAACCTCTATTGTGCTACTCCTCCTTACTTGGGAAAATGAATGGAAAAAGTGGAACCTTCTCCTAATGTGCTGTCCACGGTTAGCTGGGCAGAAAACAAAGAAGCCGCATGCTTTACAATGGATAATCCCAACCCGGTTCCCCCCATCTTTTGAGATCTGGACTTATCCACTCGATAAAACCTCTCAAATAGTCGAGGAATATTTTCCGGGGCAATACCGATTCCTAGATCCTTTACAAAAACCAGAATGTGCTCACGTTCTTCTCTGGCTCCCACAGTAATCACCTTTCCATTTCCAGAATACTTAATACCATTCTCAATGAGATTTACCAACATTTGTCGAAACCGGTCTTCACTGCCATGGAGCACCAAATGCGGTTCTGCCTCCAATACAATTTGGATACCCTGCCCTTGTGCAATGGGTTCCATGGCTTCCACAATTTGAGCCAACACAGCTTCCACATCAAAGGTCTCCTTCGGATCGATAGTCTTTCGGTTTTCAATTTCCGATATAATGAAGAGGTCGTTGATGAGACGAGCCAGTCTAGCAGTTTCAATGGCGATAATATCCAGGAACTTTTCTCGAATCTCTTTATCTTCCTGGGCACCTTCCTGTAAGGTTTCAATAAACCCTGCGATGGATGTGAGAGGTGTCTTAAATTCGTGTGTTACATTTGCCACAAATTCTTTACGAATATTTTCTGCTTCTTCCAATTGTCTTTTCAAATCTAACACCGGTCGAATCAACCAATTGTACATGGCAAAAAAAAGAAGCACGGTGCCTAAAATAGCCAATAAAACATACAGCATAATACCTCGTTGAAAAATCTCGAATATTACATAGGCAAGTAATATATTGTAGCAAGACAAAAGGATAGCAAAACCAAAATACTTTTTCTTCATATAAAACGATACCCCTTTCCACGAATGGTTTCGATATATCCTTCTTCTCCTTTTTTGATAGAGGCATCCTCTAATTTTTTCCTTAAATAACGAATATGAACATCTACGGTTCTGGTTTCCCCGGCATAATCAATACCCCACACCTTATCCAGCAGTTGATCCCGAGTGAATACCAGCCCCTGATTTCTGGCCAAAAAGGATAGTAATTCAAATTCCTTTGCTGTTAGAATCACTGGATTTCCATCCACTTTCACTTGAAAGCGCTCCTCGTCAATCAACAATCCGTTGATTCGAATGACCGGGTCTTTAGCTTCTATTTCCATCATCGGTTTTGTAGGCTTAAAAGACTCCCTATCTTGTTCTTCATATCTGCGCAGGACTGCTTTTATTCTTGCCATCAATTCACGAATTCCAAATGGCTTAGAAATATAATCATCGGCTCCCCACTCCAACCCCAACACTCGATCGGATTCATCCGTTTTCGCAGTTAACATGATGATGGGAGTTCGATCTCCCGACTCCCGCAGTTCCCGACAAATTTCCATTCCATTCTTACCGGGCAGCATCAAGTCCAACAAAATCAAATCCGGCTGCTCTTTATGGATGAGCTCCCATCCAACAATACCATCCTCTGCTCCCATTCCCTCAAAGCCATTGGACCGAATGTTATATAGAACCAGTTCAAGAATGTTGGGCTCATCTTCAATCACTAATATCTTTTTCATGTTTCTCCCCATAAAAAATGCTTCCTATTGCTATTATTGTAGCACGGGAAGCATTCTGCCGCAATTCCACTAGCGGGAAGTCTTTGGCGCTTGTTTCTTATCTTTAAAGTGAAAGTCTTCTAATACGGCTTCTGCTATATTCGTACAATAGTCTCCGATTTTTTCCAAGTTGTGAATCATATCTGTATAAATCACCGTAAATTCCGGAGAACATTTTCTCTCGTTCAGACGTTTCATATGGTTCTTTCGAAGGCGTGCTTCCATCTGATTCACTTCTTTTTCCTGTTCTAACACATCATTGGCTAATATACGATCCCCCGTCCGAAGGGCATTGAGTGTGGTTTTCATCATGTATTCGATCTGGTCAAAGCTAACCGTCAACTCGGCCACTGCAGTATCTGAAAAGTCATATCCACCTTTAATCTTGTCGGCCGCAAACTCAGAAATATTCGTACATTGATCGGCTATATGTTCAATGTCCGATGCAATATGGATATAGGCCGATATCTCCATGGCCTGTTTTTCTGTTAATGAATCCATGCCAAATAGAGAGGATAAGTACTTCACCGTTTGTTCCTGAACATTATTCACCACTTCTTCCAACTCTTCTACTTTATATACTGCCTTGTAACTGTTCAGCAGAAAGGCTTCTCTGGCTTGACCGATCATTTCCGAAGTAATATCCGCAATGCGGAGAATTTCTTGAGCTGCCAAATGAATGGCGAACAAAGGTGTTTCAATGACCTTGTAGTCCAAATACAAAGGCTCGGAAATGGGCTTTACCGGATCCTCACCACGAATTAATTTGGTAACAATCTTAACCAATACGAAAATAAAGGGTAGCCACAATATAGTTGCGATTACATTGAACATAAGATGTGCATTTGCCACCTGTCTTGAAATGACATCCACCTCTGGACCTACAGGCGAAATGAAAATGATAAATTTGGTATAAATAGGAATGACAAAAAGAAAAATCAATGTGCCACTAAAATTAAAAAGTGTATGGGCCAAGGCGGTCCGTTTTGCATTGATAGAAGCTCCGATGGAGGCTAGTAAAGCAGTGGCAGTGGTTCCAATATTGGTGCCAAATAGAATAGGAATGGCCCCCTCAATGCCGATTATACTGTTAACTCCGTCGGGCCCCGGCGTTGCCGCTAAGTTCTGCAACACGGCAATTACTGCCGAACTGGATTGAATAATGGCAGTCATTAAAGTACCCACCGCCACGCCCAAAACAGGACTATCCGCTACATTTAACATAAGTTGCGAAAAAGCTTCCGTTTGTGCCAACGGTTTCATGGTGGCAGACATGGTGTTAATGCCAACAAAAAGAAGTCCAAAAGCAAACAAGGTTTCCCCGATGTTTTGGACCTTCTCTTTTTTTATGAAAAAGAACATAACGAAGCCGATTACTACGAATATCCATGCATAATCCCCAATTTTAAAAGCAATCAATTGGGCCGTGACCGTAGTACCGATATTGGCTCCCAGCACTACGCTTACTGCTTGCGGCAGCTTCATCAATCCGGCGCTGACAAATCCGATAACCATTACCGTGGTGGCACTACTGGATTGAAGAACTGCTGTAACCAAAGCACCGGCTAACACTCCCACCACCGGATTTTTCGTTAAAACATATAATATGTTTCTCATGCGATCTCCCGCGGTTTTTTGCAGTCCGTCACTCATGAGATTCATCCCATAAATAAAGACGGCCAATCCGCCCAGCAAGGTCACAATCATTTGCACATTTTCATTCATGTCCTATTTCCTTTGCAGTATTTTCTAAATCAAATATACTAGAACATGACTAAAAATTAAAGTTTCTTATGTTAAGAGAATGTTAATTCTATGTTAATTCCTTCATTAATCGCTTCATATCGCTACCAAAATCTCCTTTCATGGATAAAGTGTCAAGCCTTGTAGAAAGTGATTCCTCCGATTCATCTATCCAAAGAAGCTGGGTCTTCACCTCATTTTCCCATTCTGTTATGACTCCACTACGATTGATCACCCATTGCATCCTGTTGTCTAACGAATTGACCCCCCTGGTTTCTAAATAGTCATTCCATTGTTTTATTTCTCCTTTATCCAACCCCTTGTGGGTAATCATAACAATGCGATGCGCCCGGGTCAAGAAAGACTCCGCCCATAACTGAGAACGATTTCCGATGTCAAGAATGATATAATCATATTCACCATTCCTTTCAATGAAGTTCAACAGGGAAAGTAACTCTAGTTCTTTTAAATCCAATAATGGATTGGGCCCCCATCTCGAACGAAATCTCCAAATTTCAAAAACTCCTTTTTCTTGATATGCTGCCAACGGGGTGGCTCTGGCGGGATTGTTGTGGTAATAATAAATAAACTCTTCTAAGCCTCTCTCTTTTGAGCTAATTGGGGCAGAGATGAAATCTTCCAATGAAAGATATAGCACTTTTTTTCCCAAATACCTTGCAAGGCAGTGAGATGTTCCCAATGCAATGGTGGTAGTTCCAGTACCTCCACGGGGACTTAAGAACACAAGATACTGGGCTCTATGATTCTGTAATGAATATCTGGGTCTGCCACTAATGGAGGAATATAGAAATAAAAGATGTTGCGTCATCTCCCGTACATTTCCGTACTTGAAGAGCTTGAATTCCATTCTCTCCTCATCCATTACCACTTGGCTGGGAGAAGATACCAGACCCACATATTTTCCGTTCAAAGGTTCCTTTAATCCGTCAACCATAAGAATATCGTACTGACTTCTCAGACCACTATGCCTTACCTGTTCTTCCGAAAGAATGGTAAAATAAAAACGAGGATAGTATTGAGCTAGCTTTCTGGAAAGCAGCTCTCCGTAACCATCCTCTTTACTATAGATGCCAATGTGAATGTAATCCATGGAATACCTCAAATCAAATATACCATATATTACCATTTTTGTCAATCGCAACTTTTCCCTAAGAATTCCTCGAAAATATCTCCCACGGATTCCAGGGCTTTCACTTCTCCACCTCCTGTTCCTACATACAGCAGGCCTTGATCCACATCGCCATTGGCAGTACGAATCAATGCATCTTTTACACAAAATGCGCTTTCATAGCCCATACAGTTTGATAAGCAGTGGTCGCATTGAAACTCTTTACGTATACCGGCTTCCACATCTTGAATTAAGCTGTTTTTTAACACCCTGGCCGGCATTCTTAGTGGGGAGTCCATCACAGTAATCTGTTTCTTTTCTGCATCCAGATAGGCCTTTTTCACCGGGAAGTTCATATCACATTCTACTGTAGTAAGGAATCGAGTACCCAATTGGATGCCATCTGCCCCCATGGATAAGTAGGGGGTGGCCTCGTCCCATCCACTGATCCCCCCTGAAACGATCAGCTTTATGGAGGGAAATTCCGCCAACTCTTTTTTAAAGGAACCCACTACATGATAAAAATCAACTCCGCTGTTCTCCACTTGATTCATAGGATGCCCCAAATGAGCCCCTGCATGAGGCCCTTCTAAAATAAAGGCATCCGGTAGTCTTTGATATTTCTTCTTCCAACTTTTTATAATCAGGTTGGCGGCACGATAAGAAGAAACCACAGGTATCAGTTTTACCTTTGGATTTTCCACATAAGATGGCAATGCAATGGGGAGACCTCCGGAAGACACAATAAACTCCGCCCCTGCTTCTACGGATTTTCGCACATAGGCTTCATAACCCTTGGACGGGACTAATACATTGACCCCAATAGGACCTCTTCCATGTATTCCTTCCACTCCACATCTGGCTTCCTTCACTTCCTTTTCTAATGCCCTTAGATTTGCTTCCAGAGGGGCATCCATGTAATCCGGCTCACGCCATCCGATTTGAGTGGCCGCAATGGTACCGGCTCCGCCTCTAGATGCCACGGCGGCAGCCAATTGATGCAAGGAAAACCCAATCCCCATGGCACCTTGAAACAGCGGGACTGGAATCTCCAAATCGTCCAATTGCAAGGCCTTTAATTTCTGTGGATAGGATCCAAACTCCTCCCTTGTTTTACGAATCATTAAGAAAGACATCAGACCATCCATAGTGCCGGAAAATCGCTCAATTTCCTCCGGAGACAGTGTTCTTAAGGCATCGCTAACCATAGCAATGTGAAATGCTTCATGTTCTCTCAGTGCTGATTTTCCGGACTCCGTCAATTGGATTTTAACAATGCGTCGATCTTCTTCCACACGAAAACGATGTACATATCCTTTTTGTACCAATCGGTTGATGGCTGTTGTTAATGTGCTGACACTGATTCCAAGTTCATTGGCCACCTGAGTCATGGTCTTAGTTTGATTTTCTGTAATGGCCGCTAATGTATGAACTTCGGTAATAGACAAGTTTCGAAATGTAGATTCTTTCAGAGCTTTTTCTTCCAGTTTCAACACCAAATTGAACAGCTGTACCAATGTTTGATTGATTCGGTCAATTTTATCCACGACTTACTCCTTGTTGGTCCCTATGGCAAACAAAATCTCACACTCACAAACCAATTGATCATCGCGGTATGCTTTCCCAATTCCCGTTCCTGCTCGATCACGCAACCGCTGAATGGTTAAATGTAAGGTCAGCACATCTCCAGGCACTACCTTTTGTCGAAATTTGGCGGACTTGATTCCTCCAAAATATGCAATTTTTCCTCGGTTTTTTTCCATGGAAAGAATGGCGACTGCCCCAGCTTGCGCCAAGGACTCCACAATCAAAACTCCAGGCATCACTTTTTCTTGAGGGAAATGGCCTTCGAAGTAGTATTCTTCTTCCTGTACGAATTTTTTGGCGATGATAGACTCTCCCTCCACCATTTCTATTACTTGGTCAATGAGAAGAAAGGGTGGTCTATGGGGTATAATTTGTTGAATATCTTCCCGATTCATTATCATATGCTATTCCTCGAATTTCTTAAATATTAAAGTGCCGTTGTGGCCACCAAAGCCCAATGAATTAGACATTACGTATGTCAGTTTCCCTTGTCGACCTTCATGAGGGACGTAATCCAAGTCCAACTCCGGGTCCGGCACATCCAAGTTAATTGTAGCCGGAATGAAGTCATCCGCTAAAGCCTTGAGACAAACAATTCCTTCGATGGCACCGGCGGCACCCAACAAGTGTCCTGTCATACTCTTTGTAGAACTGATGGGTACTTTTGTATTATCCCCAAAAACACTCTTAATAGCAATGGTTTCAAAAAGATCATTGTAGGGTGTTCCCGTACCATGGGCATTGATATAATCTATATCTTGGGTGCCGATTTCGGCATCCTGCAAGGCCAATAGCATGGCATCCTTTGCCCCTTCTCCGTCTGGCGAAGGAGAGGTTAGATGATAAGCATCGCAAGTAGATCCATATCCTGCGATTTCTCCGTATATCGTGGCATTTCGGTCTACCGCATGTTGATACTCCTCTAAAATTAGAAATCCAGCCCCTTCTCCCATCACAAATCCATCCCTTTCTTTATCAAAAGGTGTGGAACAACGATTTGGGTCCTTTCGAGAAGAAATGGCTGTCATATTGGCAAACCCAGAAAAACATACCGGCGCAAAAGCGGCTTCTGCCGCACCGGCAATCATCACATCTGCATAGCCATGTCGAATCTGACGATAAGCTTCACCTATCGAATGAGTGCCTGCCGCACAAGCGGTAACCAAGCCTAAGCATCCGGCTTTGGCTTTCATGGCAATGGCGATATTTCCTGCCAGAATATTGGGAATCACCATGGGAACCAGCAAGGCAGATACTCGGGAAACCCCTTTTTCCGTAGATTTTCTTACTTCTTCTTCCAGTGTTGTAACTCCTCCGATTCCGGTACCCGCCAGTACACCAAATCTCTTAGGGTCCACATTCTCTCCACTTTCCAGACCGCTTTGTTCTACGGCTTCCATCACTGCAGTCAGTCCATATTGAGAAGATAAATCCAGTCTTTTCGCACTTCTTTTATCATGATATTCGAAGCCCTTCACTTCCGCCCCCATAATGCATTTCTGTTGGCTGGTATCAAAGTGGGTAATTTCTGCGATTCCATTTCGCCCTTCCCGTATACCTTGCCAAAAGCCTTCCACGTTATTTCCCAAGGGGGTAACTGCGCCCATCCCTGTGACAACTACTCTTTTTTTCACTCTACATTCCTCCATCTATTCCGATTACTTGTCCACTAATATATCCTGCTTCCTTTGAAGATAAAAATGCTACCAAATGGGCTACTTCTTGTGGCAATCCAACACGCCCCACAGGTATCTTATCTAGAAATTGCGATCTTTGCTCTTCCGAAAGAATTTCTGTCATCTCCGTTTCAATAAAACCGGGAGCCACTGCATTTACTGTAATGCCCCTTTTCCCCAACTCCTTGGCTGCAGATTTTGTCAACCCCAGAATTCCGGCTTTGGAGGCACTATAATTAATTTGCCCCGGGTTTCCTATGACCCCAACAATGGAAGATAAATTGATGATTCTTCCATATCTCTTTTTCATCATAATTTCAGAACAAGCTTTTAGAAATTGAAAGGATCCCACCAAATTAGTATCAATGACTTCGGTGAAATCATCTTCTGTCATTCTCAATAGTAACTTATCCCGGGTAATTCCCGCATTATTCACCAAAATATCTACCTGACCATATTGTTCCACGGCCTCTTTCACCGCCTCTTTCGCAAATTCTGCAGAGCGAACATCTCCTTTTAATATAAGTGCCTGACCACCTGACTCTTCTATCTCTCGCAAAGTTTCATTTGCTGCCTCATCATTTCCGCGATAACAAAGTACCACTTTGGCTCCTTGTCGTACCATTTCCAAAGCGATGGCTTTCCCGATGCCCCGGACTCCACCGGTGATAATGGCTACTTGATCTGTTAACATGTTTCTTCTCCTAACATTTCATTATCTATTTCTCTGATTAAGGTATCCATGGTTTTTCCCAAACTGGACGAATCCTCGATGTTCAATGTTTGAGGAGCAGACAGAATTTTTTTTGCGATTCCGCTCAGTGTGGTACCTGGACCGATTTCTATATAATATTCCCCTTGTTCTTCCGCCAAAGATTCCATACACTCCTGCCAATATACAGGGGAACAAGCTTGTTGTCCCAGAATCATTGCCAATTCCTCCGAAGGATCCTCTCCGCGACATATCCCATCCATCAAATTTTTTCCAGAAACATTACTCATGGTTTTAATGCGTGGACGTTGCAGTTCCATGGACCGAAGAAGTACTTCCAGTTCCTTCGCCGCCTTTTCCATCAAAGGGCTATGAAAAGCCGTTCCTACACTAAGAATTTTGCTCTTCACACCATATGCCTTAGAATGGTTTTGAAAACGGTCCAGTGCCGCAAAATCACCGGCTACCACGGTCTGAATGGGGGAATTATAATTGACAGCACATAAAATACCCTCTTCTCGTGTGGCTTCCACACAAGATAGAATATCCGCTCTTGCACCAAATGCGGCTACCATTCCTCCCAGAGGCTCACCTTTATCGTTCTTTCCCGCGGAATCCATCATATTTCCTCTTTTTGTGACGATTTCCAACCCTTTTTCAAAGGAATCTATGGTACCCGCTGCCGTTAATGCGGCATATTCTCCTAAACTAAAGCCTGCCACTCCCACCAACTCCAAACGATTTCTTTGGCTCAACTCCAGTGTAGACAATTGCTCCAAGAACGCTTCATAAGCAGCCATGGTAACGGTATATATAGCCGGTTGAGTAATGTGGGTTTGGCGTAACATCTCTTTGGTTCCATGAAAACACCAGTCCCTTACTTCTTTTCCTGCCCTATTAAATATTTCTTTGGCAGCCGGAGAATGATCATATAAGTCTTGACCCATTCCCGGATATTGGGCTCCCTGACCTGCAAAAAGTAGTGCGATTCTCATATATTTTCTCCGCCTCCTCAAACATCTCTTGAATAATTTCTGCCGCTGGTTGTATTTTATGCACCAATCCCGCGATCTGGCCGGACATCACAGAGCCCATTTCCATGTCTCCCTTTCGCACGGCATCCCATAAACGGCCGGTGCATAGTTGGGCAATTTCTTCCGGGTCTGCCATATTCTTCTCCAGGGTTAACACTTGTCTTGATAACTTGTTCTTGAGAACCCGAACCGGATGTCCCGTAGTTCTTCCTGTCGCTACCGTATCTGAATCCTTGGCGTGAATAATAGCCTTCTTATAGGCCATGGAAACCGTGCATTCTTCAGCCACCACAAACCGTGTGCCAACTTGAACCCCTACCGCACCTAACATGAAAGCCGCGGCAACTCCCCGACCGTCTCCAATTCCACCGGCAGCAATGACAGGAATTTCTAGAGCATCTCTCAACTGTGGAATTAAAGCCATAGTGGTTACTTCACCGATATGGCCTCCCGCTTCCATTCCTTCCCCAATGACCCCATCTGCGCCAGCTCGTTGTACACGTAAGGCTATGGCCACAGAAGCTACCACAGGAAATACAAGAATTCCATTTTCTTTTAGCCGGTCTATATACTTACCGGGGTTTCCCGCGCCCGTGGTGACAATGGGTACTTTTTTCTCGCAAACCACATCCACCAATTCTTCCAGATTGGGGGAGAGCAGCATGAGATTAACACCAAAGGGGCGATGGGTAATCTGCCGTATTCGGTCAATCTCCTGCTCAAGCCACTTTGCAGACTCTCCTCCGGAAGCAATGATTCCCAAGCCCCCTCCTTCACTGACAGCACCTGCCAGGCTACTGTCTGCTATTCTAGCCATAGCTCCCTGCAAGATGGGGTATTCGATATTCATTAACTGACAAATTGGATTCATCTGTATTTGTCCTTTCATTCCTCTGTACTCTATACCTGATAAATCATAGCTCCTGCGCTAAGACCTCCACCAAATCCCATTATCATGATGCGATTGCCTTTTTTAATTTTCCCTGTTTTCATTAAATCATCTAATGCCATGGGCACACTGGCCGAAGAAACATTCCCTGTATTTTTAATACTAATTTGAAATTTTTCCAAAGGCTGTCCCGTTTTTTGAGCCGCTGACTGAATAATCCTCATATTGGCTTGATGGGGCACAAAATAATCAATGTCCTGATAGGTTAAATTCGCCCGTTGGATGGCCTCCTGCATCACCTCTCCGATGGCATTCACCGCAAATTTAAAAACTTGGGTGCCATTCATGGTAATATGCATGGGGATTTCCTCCCTACCCGCCCCTTCAAAAGGTGTCTTTGGGTATAACATGCCACAAGCCAAAACTTCTTTCGGGTCATCGTAACTCATGACATAGGAGGATAAGATGCCCGGTTCATTGGGCATATCTTCTAGCAAGGCCACACCGGCTCCGTCACCAAATAATACACATGTTCCGCGATCTTCCCAATTGGTAATTCGGGTTAAACACTCCGCACCTACCACCAAAGCCTTCTGATATCCATTACTTTTCATCAAAGCTTCCGCCGTCCATACGCCAAAAATGAACCCGCTACATGCTGCATTTAAATCAAAAGCCACTGCACGATGCAATCCCAACTCTCTTTTTAATAAAGAACCCATGCATGGAACCAAACGATCCGGTGTAATGGTAGAAAACACCACTAAATCCACTGTGCTACGGTCCGTTCCTGCCAAGGCTTCTTCGGATGCTTTCACTGCCAAATCCAAGTTAGATTCATTGACAGCAACGTGTCGTTGATGGATTCCTGTCCTTTCCACAATCCAGTCGTGGTTTGTATCTACTAAAGCAGCCATCTCGTCATTGATGACAATTTTTTCTGGCAATGCTTTTCCTGTTTTTGTAATCGTAATCCCCAAAATGGTTCCCTCCCCCTAATATACTTTGATTATCAAACTATTTTATTATAGTATATTTTTATCACTAAAAAAAGTCAACAGATTTCTCTGTTGACTTTCATTACACTGCTCCAACCATTCCATTCATGGTCTGGCTTTTCGCTCTGCATTTATCCGATGGATGAGATTCTATTCTGTTGGCAGTAGTATCATAAAAATAGTCCCATGCTAATGGCCATTATCATCATGCCCACAATTAAACCATAGATAGATAGATGGTGTTCCCCGTACTCCCTGGCAGAAGGAAGCAATTCATCCACGGATATAAACACCATGATTCCCGCTATACCGGCAAAGATTATCCCGAATAACGTATCGTTCATAAATGGCATTAGAATCAGGTATCCTACCAAAGCTCCCACCGGCTCAGACAAACCGGATAAGAAGGAATATTTAAAGGCTTGTTTTTTAGAACCCGTAGCATAGTATATAGGAACGGATACTGCAATACCCTCCGGAATATTATGAATGGCAATGGCCACTACGATTGGTATGGCAATCTGAGGGCTCTGAGAAGCCGCAATAAATACCGCCAAACCTTCCGGAAAATTGTGGATCCCAACCGCTAGAGCCGTAAATACACCGGTCCGCATCAGGTTTTCGCTCCTTTTATTGTGATCACAGGGAGTCACGCCATCCATACATTTGGCCTCATGGGGATTGGTATCGCTAGGCACCAACTTGTCGATCAGGGCAATCAGGAAAATCCCGCCAAAGAAAGCGCCCAAGGTGGCCCAATAGCCTGGTTGTTCACCCATTTCTTCCTGCAAGATATGCCGGGCATCCACCAGTATTTCCACAAAGGAAATATAAATCATAACCCCGGCAGAAAATCCCAGGCTAATGGCAAGAAATCGAGTGTTGGTTTTTTTGGCAAAAAAAGCAATGGCACTTCCTATTCCCGTAGAAAGACCTGCAACTAAGGTGAGTAAAAACGCCAAACCCACATGTTCCATCCCTCAAAAAGCTCCTTTAAAATTCTAGCCGCTGCTGAACATAGAGCGGCACATCCTCCATGGGAATTCTCACTTGTTCCATGGTGTCTCGATCACGTATGGTAACACTTCCATCTTCTAATGTATCAAAATCAACGCAAATACAAAATGGGGTGCCGATTTCATCCTGCCGCCGATATCTCTTTCCAATGGATCCAGATACATCATAATCTACCATAAAGTGTTTCGCTAACTGTTGGTAAAAGGGCTCCGCCACTTCTCCCAGTTTTTTTGCCAATGGTAGTACCGCAGCCTTAAATGGCGCCAATGCCGGATGCAAGTGAAGAACAGTTCTCGTATCTTCCTTTCCATCTGGTCCCACAAGAATCTCTTCCTCGTAGGCATCACACAAAAATGCCAGGGCCACTCGATCTGCACCCAGGGAAGGCTCGATGCAATAAGGCACATACTTCTCATTGGTTTCCGGATCCATATAGCTAAGGTCTTCGCCGGAATGCTCCATATGTTGCTTTAAATCAAAATCGGTTCGATCTGCAATGCCCCATAGCTCTCCCCATCCGAAGGGAAAACGATACTCAATGTCCGTAGTAGCATTGCTGTAATGGGACAATTCCTCTTGCTCATGGTCCCTCAGTTTGAGATTTTCATTTCGTATGCCCAATCGATTTAAGAATTCGACACAATAGTTTTTCCAATAGGAAAACCACTCCAGGTCTGTGCCGGGTTTACAAAAAAATTCCAGCTCCATTTGTTCAAATTCTCGTGTTCGAAAGGTGAAATTTCCAGGTGTGATTTCATTTCGGAAAGACTTCCCTACTTGGGCGATTCCAAAAGGTATTTTTTTTCGAGTGGTTCTCGCTACATTCTTGAAGTTCACAAAAATACCCTGGGCTGTTTCCGGGCGCAGAAAAAGCTCTGCTTGAGAGTCCTCGGTAACTCCTTGAAATGTTTTAAACATCAGGTTAAACTGTCGAATCGCGGTAAAATCCCGTTTCCCACACTCTGGACAAGCTACCTTTTCTTCTTGGAGGTATTCCTCCAGCTTTTCTTTGGGCCACCCATCCACGGAAACCTCCGTGTTTCCCTTTGATTCCAAATCATCGGTTATCAATTTATCCGCACGAAATCTGGCTTTGCAAGATTTACAGTCGATGAGAGGGTCCGCAAACCCTCCCACATGACCTGAAGCCACCCACGTTTTGGGATTCATGAGTATCGCCGCATCAATCCCCACGTTATAGGGGCTTTCCTGTACAAATTGCTTCCACCATGCTTTTTTTACATTGTTCTTAAACTCCACACCGATGGGACCATAGTCCCACGTATTGGCTAACCCTCCGTAGATTTCTGAACCTGCATATACGAAACCCCGGTTTTTGGCCAAAGCCACCACTTTTTCCATTGTTACTTCTAAGCTCATCCCTTCATGTTACCTGCCTTTATTTATTTTTCTTTGTTCAATTCATCGAGAACATCATCAAAAGCATCCTTGGCATCCTTGGCCAAATCATCCACCTTGTCAACCACCTTATCTTTGACTTCCCCCGCTTCTTCCGCCATATCTTCAAAGAAGTCATCTTCATCACTTAGATCGATGTCCATTTTTGTGTTCACTTTATCCAAGGCATCCGAAGCTTTTCCCTTCACTTCGCGATATACTTCACCGCCTCTTTTTTTAACATCTTCAAATATTTCTCCACCCTTTTCTCTCACATCTTCAAAGGTGTCCATGGCCATTTCACTTACGTCTAAAATAGTGCCGTCATCCTTCACTACTTCGATGTCACACTTTGCACCCAATGCTGCAATGGTGCCCAGCACAATGGGAATGGGTGCTAAAACCGTACCTAAAATCCCAATATTTACAGGAAGATTTAACACTACTTCTCCATCTCTTTTAATGAGAATTTTAGAAACGTTACCCTTTTTAATGAGTTCTTTCAATTTCTCGACCACAGCTCCGCCACCTGCGCCTAAAGGTTTTCCGCCTTTTTGATTGATGTTTTCTTCAATGGCAATGATGGCATCTACCACACTGCCACCGGCATTTTCTAAAGCATCCTTTGCTTCTTTGTAAGATACTCCTGTTCTGTCTTTCACCAGTTCAATCTTTTCCAGTGTAATTTCCATTCCTAGCACCTCCTATGGTTCCATAAAAAAACGTTCGCTTTTTAATTCTTTCATATCTAGATGGTATTTCATGTAGGGTTCCACCAAAGTCTTGAGGGAAGCGGCCATTTCTGATGTAATCCCCACCTTTTCCAACTCATGAATTGGTGTGTCTAAAAAATATTGTATTGCATCTATTATACCCCCGTTTATGGGGTAAATCAACGAAACATTGGTATCCGCATCTTTGTTTTCCCGACAGGATTCGCAAAGAACACCACCCTCTTTGATGCTAAAGAACCCCATTTTTTCTTGCGCATCACATAGAATGCAATTTTTCAATTGGGGTTGTTGCCCAGATATCTTTAATGCTTTCCACTGAAATGCCAATAGCAGTGTCTGGAACATCTTCTCTCGATTCTCTAATGCTTTCAAATAGTCCAATACCAAGCGGAAGAATTCTTTGGCAGGCTGCGCTTCTACCAATACTCTATCCGCAAATTCCAAAGCATAGGCTCCATACATATATTTATCGACATTTTCTCCCAACTTAAAGAAGTTTTGTATGGTCTCACCCTGTTGGAGGTGATAGTTCTCATGATTGAGATATAATTCATATTGGCCATGGGTAAAGGGTCGAAGTGCCAGTGCCGCCTTACTTTTTCCTCTTTCCGTCAAACTGGTTCCCGCATGAATCTTACCAAATCTCTCCGTGAGAATGGTGATCATTCGCCTTCCATTTATGGTTTGAATTTGCCTTAGCACAAGGCCTTCTGTCTGTACATTCATTTATTTTTCCCGATACCCAAAATCGGATAACGAATAGTTGGAATCTCGCCAGTTCTCCCGAACCTTCACCCATAGCTCTAAGAACACTTTTGTGCCCAACAGTCGCTCCAATTCCATTCGAGATTGTTTTCCAATCCCTTTCAGTTTCTTGCCCTCTTTTCCAATAATCATTCCTTTATGGGACTTTTTTTCGCAGTAAATAACGGCTCCGATGTGAACCAGGTTATGCTTTTCTTGAAAAGACTCGATTTCCACATAAACCCCATGTGGTATCTCTTCTTCCAAATACAAAAGGGCTTTTTCACGAATAATTTCGCTGGCTAAGAACCGCTCCGGATGGTCTGTTATCATATCTTCGGGGAAATATGCCGGGCCTTCTGGCATGTACTTTCCCAGGGTTTCTAGCAACACGGATGTGTTTTTTCCTGTCAATGCACTAATACCCATTATTTTCTCGAAGACCCCGGTTGCTTCATACTCCTCGAAGGTTTCACGAAATAAATCCGGATCCATGGTGTCGATTTTATTGATCACCAGTATTTTCGGTGTTTTTACTTCCTTGAGAATTTCCAGCACATATCGATCTCCCGGACTTTTTGACAACACATTGTCCACTAAAAACACAATGGCATCCACTTCCTCAAAGGTGCGTTGAACCTGTTCCATCATAATAGTTCCCAGTTTATTCTTTGGTTTGTGAATTCCCGGTGTATCAATAAATACCATCTGTAGGGCTGGCTGATGATAGATCCCTCGGATGGTATTTCGTGTGGTTTGGGGCTTTGGCGTAGTAATGGCAATTTTTTCACCAATTACCGCATTTAATAATGTGGATTTTCCAACATTAGGACGTCCTATGATTCCCACGAAGCCTGATTTCATGGGATGTTCATTGCTATTTATCACGAATCTGTGTCCCTCCTTCATCCAAACGAAACCCTTCCGGCAATAATTGGCCCAAAGTATAAGTGGCAATTTGGTTTTCTTGGTTTCCTGTAATGATTGGAAAATCCTCGTCGCAAAATTCTCTCATAAACTGTCTGCAAATACCACACGGCCATGCTTCCCCATCACTGGTAGCAATGGCAATCTTTTGAAATCGCCGCTCACCCTTGGATACCGCCTGAACAAAAGCGCTTCTTTCCGCACATATAGTGGCACCAAAACTGGAGTTTTCTACGTTAACACCGGTGTATACCTGACCGGATTCTCCAAGCAGTGCAGCACCAACTGAAAACTTGGAAAAAGGAGCATAGGCATTTTCCATCGCTTCTTTGGCCATTTCATATAGCTTCAAGTCATTCATTTTTTTCTCCTTTAAATCCGGGCCAAGTCAATAGACTCCATAATCGCTTCTTCAAAGGACCTCATGATTTCCTGTTCTTCCGAGTCTTCATGGTTGTATCCCAGCAAATGAGCCAAACTATGAACAAATAAGTAAACGATTTCTCTTTCTGGAGAATGTCCAAATTCATGGGCCTGCAACAATGCCTGGTCCGTGCAAATTACCACGTCCCCCAAGCATAGATTGCCATAAGCCGGCATTTGCTCTAAAGCATCATACTGAGGAAAGGAAAGCACATCGGTCACTTGATCCATACCACGATACGTGTGATTTAGGATTTTCATCTCCTCCACGGAAACAAAGGTAACACTTACCTCTACACGGTCATCCTGAATTCCTTGATTCTGGCAACAAACCTTACCGGCCTCTATCATTTTTTCTACCACGGAATCTCCGGGTCGTCTTTCTGCACCAAATACAATCTCCATTATTCTTCCTCCAATTCTTTGGGATGCTCTTGATAGTATTTTTCATAGGCATTGATGATTTTTTTCACCAATTCATGTCGAACTACATCCACATCCTTTAAATAACAGAATCGGATATCTTTGACCGGTTTTAGTATTTTAGCCGCTTCCACCAATCCGGACTTTTTACCTTTAGGTAAGTCAATTTGGGTGATGTCTCCAGTAATGACCATTTTAGAGCCAAATCCCATTCTGGTAAGAAACATCTTCATTTGTTCTTTGGTACTATTTTGGGCCTCATCCAGAATGATAAAAGAATTGTCCAAAGTTCTTCCCCTCATATATGCCAAAGGGACCACTTCGATGGTTTCTTTTTCCTTCAGTCTCAAAGCACTTTCTCTTCCCAGAATTTCATATAATGCATCATACAACGGTCGAAGATAAGGATCTACCTTCTCCTGTAAATCGCCGGGCAAGAATCCCAATCGCTCTCCGGCTTCTACCGCAGGACGCGCCAGTATGATTTTTTGAATTTCCTTGTTTTTAAATGCATTAATGGCCATGGCCACCGCCAAATAAGTCTTCCCTGTCCCTGCGGGGCCAATGGAAAAAATAACGTCACTCTCACGTATCGCCTTTGCATAAGCCTTTTGACCCAATGTCTTGGGTTTGATGGGTTTTCCCATGTGGGTAAAGCAAAGGATGTCATTGTTCACGTTGCCTTCCGTATAAGAAATCCCCTCATTTTTAAGGCCAATCGCATAATGAATCTTCTGAGCATCCAGTTTTTCACCGCTCTGAATCATCTTTACTAATTCTTCAATAACCTTGAAAGCATTTAAGGAATCCGTTCCTTTTAATAGTAGTTGATTGTCTCTTTGGATAATCTCCACATCGAAATGTTCCTTCACAATCTTCATATGCTGGTCCAAATTTCCAAACAACTCCATTTGATTGAAAGGCTGCGGCAAAGACAATTCAACTTCTTGTGTGCTTTTTAAATTTCTGATGTCCAACCAATTCTCCTTTTGATTCTATTCCCACTTTCGAATATTTATTTCGGTAGGGGCTCCAAATGCGCCTGAAAATGCCTTAGTATGGGCGGCTCCCAGATGATTCGATACCCCTTCGTGATTTCATCAGCCCTGGCTTTGATAGCCACCAATGCCTCCACAATAACATCCAGATGTGCTTGGGTATATACCCTTCGTGGTATGGCTAATCTGGTAAACTCAAATGTGGCTTCCAACTGTTCCCCGGTGTCCGGATCGTTCCCCAACATATAGGACCCAATATCGCAGGCGCGAATTCCGGCTTCTTTATATAGCTCCAGCGCCAAAACCTGTCCCGGGAATTCATAATACGGGATTTCAGGAAACATTTCTTTTGCGTCCAAAAATACACCATGACCTCCTACCGGAGCCTGATAGGATATCTCTTCCTCATCCAGTCTTCCTGCCAAATATTCCATTTGACCAATTCGATATCTCAGATAATCATTATCGATGCCTTCCTTCAACCCAATAGCCAAAGCTTCCATATCTCTGCCGGATAATCCTCCGTATGTAAAGAATCCTTCATAGGAGATGCAATTCGCCTTGATTTTTAACACTACCGGGCTTTTCTCATCCTTCACCCCGATTAAGCCTCCCATATTTACAATGGCATCTTTTTTTGCGCTCATGGTGAAGAGGTCTCCGAATGAAAACATTTCTCTGACGATTTCGTCTATTGGGGTGTTTTCATATCCCGGTTCGTCCCTTTGGATGAAGTACGCATTCTCTGCAAAACGGGCCGCATCCAGATCTAATGGAATATTATATTTCTTACAAACTTCAGAAACCTGACGGAGATTTTTCAGGGACACCGGCTGACCCCCGGCGGAATTGTTGGTGATGGTCATAACCACTAGCCCAATTTTCTCGGGGCCCTTCTCTTGAATCATCTTTTCCAAACGTTCCACATCCATGTTTCCCTTAAAAGCTACTCTTTTCTTGGGGTCTTTGGCTTCTTCTACCACACAATCCAATGCGCGAGCCCCCGCTAGTTCCACATGAGCCCGGGTGGTATCGAAAAACATATTTGAGATGGCATACATCCCCTCTTTGAGATATAGGGGGAACAGAACTTTTTCCGCTGCTCTGCCTTGATGAACCGGTTGGATATAACCGTAGCCAAAAATGTCTTTGGCCGTTTCCAACAGTTTATAGTAGGATGAAGCCCCTGCATAGGACTCGTCCCCTTCCATGATTCCTGCCCACTGCTTCATACTCATGGCATTTGTCCCAGAGTCTGTTAACAGGTCGATATAACAATCTTCTCCAGCCAAATAAAATACATTATAATGGGCTTCCTTGATTTTCGCCTCCCGTTCTTCCCTAGAAAGAATTTTCAGAGGTTCTACCGATTTGATCCGAAACGGCTCTGCCACATAACGAACGGCCATATGCCAACCCTCCTATTATATAACTACTTCAATGCAATGACTTCAATTTCTACCAGCCCATCTTTGGGAAGTCTGGCTACCTGTACGGCAGAACGACTAGGATAGTTCCCTTCTGTAAAAAATTCACTGTAAACCTGGTTCATTTCCGCAAAATCATTCATATCCTTTAGGAATACCGTGGTTTTCACTACCTGATCCATGGTCAAACCAGCAGCCTCCAATATGGCCTTCACATTGTTCAGGCTTTGTCGAGTCTGTTCCTTGATTTCTTCCCCCACAAATTCTCCTGTGGATGGATTCAGAGCCAACTGTCCAGAAGTAAAAACAAAACCGTTGGCACTGATTCCCTGTGAATAGGGGCCAATGGCTTTTGGAGCTTGATTGGTTTCAATTGTTTTTTTCATGTTAAAGTCTCCTTTCTCACCCATTTACATTACCATAAATCCATGAATTTTACAAGATTGTACCCATCACCTTTCAACGAGGGATTTCAAGGATTTCCTCTTGTATTTTCAAATGGTCTGTGGTAATATACATTCTCGTAGGATAGAATATGGGGCACTAGCTCAATGGATAGAGTCGCAGACTTCGAATCTGTCGGTTGGGGGTTCGAGTCCCTCGTGCCTCACCAAAACGTTGAAAAATAGCCACTTTCGGAAAACCGAAGGTGGCTATTTTCATGTTTGGTGCACATTAGGTGCACATAAGTGTAGAAAAAGGGGAAATGTTATTCCTTATAGTACATAAGGTAAATAGCATATATATTTTTCGGTTCTTAAATTAATACTCAGAAGATGACCTTAAAGGAGTAATTATAATAAGATTATGACCACATACACCGGTTCTCTGCTGGCGGTTCTTGCCTGCAAACGGTTCGCAGCCAATTATATCGACGGAAGGCTGTTCCGAGCCATACTGTTCCACACAACCATCGCAGGTATATTCTGTATTATTTATGGCTTCGCATCCTTTGCACTTAGCGGAGAGCATACTGGGAACTTTTTGGTATTATTTCTGGTCTATCACTGGCTCAATAGCGCAAACATCAAGAACAAGCTGATGGAGTTTAAGGGTTATACCTACAAGAAGATTCCAAGTATCAAAAAGAGACTGTGAATAATTATGTGCTAATAAATAAATGTCAGGCAGGATAATGCCGTGATCAAAAAAGCCGTGTACATAGCCATTGGAATCAAACTGGATGACACTAAAGAGGTTATGGCAATTTGGATAGGCGGAAATGAAAGCGTCAAATACTGGATCGGTGTTCTAAATGAAATCAGGAACCGGGGTACAGAAGATATCTTAATTGCCTCCGTTGATGGCCTGGCCGGCTTTAATGACGCTACCCCCGCTGTTTATCCTAACACGGAAATCCAGCGCTGCATTGTTCACCAAATCCGCTATTCCACCCGGTTTGTCTCCTACAATGATATCAAGCCGTTTATGGCTGATTTGAAGCTGGTCTATCAAGCAAGGGCGGAAGAGACTGGACAATGATACTGGAACAACTCATTATCTATTTTGACGGTAGAATATCATTACTAGACGTGGATTAACCTCTACCATATTTAAGGATGTCAATTTGCCCAATTAGCAGTCTTATTCTCACTGGTTTCTTTAGTATTTAATTACTTTGAACGGAACAACTCTCCAAAGGCGGAACCACATAATATCAGCACAGCTCCAAGAATCTGGACAAAGTTTAAGGTTTCTCCTAATAATATTACAGAAAAAACTAGTGCTGAAAGAGGCTCTAGGTAACCACAGATTGCTATTGTCTGTACAGGCAAATTACCAATTGAGGAAAAGTACAAGTAGCATCCAATGCCCGTATTTAGAATACCAAGTATAAGAATGGGGATAATACTGCCCTGTTCAATGTGTATAGCAAATCCCTGAGACAGTCCGAGGAATATAGCAACTGTTATGAAGCTAACGCATAGCTGGCACATCGAATTTTCTAGACCGGTTATACTTATGGCCTTTTTGTTAAAGATAACCATAAATGCATACATGATTGCGGACATAACCCCACAAACCAGTCCCCAAGCAGTACCATCTTGTGATAGAACATGGATATTCACACAAAACATGCCAGTCAAAACAGCAATAAAGCCGACTAATTTTACCCATGTCATCTTTTCGCTAAATAATAACGGAGATAAGATCATTACAATGACCGGCCCACAATAGTATGCAAGCGTAGCAATACTGACACCAATTCGGGAATATGCCTCATACAGAAACATCCAGCTTGCACCCATTGCAATACCAGATATGATAAGACTGTAAAAATGTGCTTTGTTTTTCAAGAACTGTGCCTTTTGTTTTAGAAAAACAAAGATCAGGATAAGAAAAAGACTGCCTATCAACGTCCTTGTAAAAACAATCTCAATGCTGTTTAATGCAATATAACTTGCAACAATTCCGTTGGAGCCGAATAGAAGCAGTGAGGCGATATATTTAGAATATGATTTTTTCATGTGAGTTTTCCTTCTTTGCTTGAATTAATATCGCTTGAAGTGTATCATATCAATAAACATTACAAAATCGAATATTTATCATGTTATGCATAACGAATTCAGATGCAAAGGGGGATACGATCATGAGTATCCAAAAATATATGGCATTAGTAAAAACAATCGAATATGGTAGCTTGACAAAAGCTGCTGAAGCGTTAAACTATTCCCAATCTGGAATCAGCCGAATGATAAAGGACCTGGAAACGGCATGGAGCGTTTCTCTTATGGAAAGAGGACGTGCCGGTGTCAGTTTAACTTCCGATGGGATCAAGCTTTTGCCACAGTTAAGACGAATCTGCCATGAGCATGAGATCCTGATGAGGCAGATTGATGATTTGCATGATATGCAGGCAGGAATAATCCGCATTGGAACTTTTTCCAGTGTGGCAACCCACTGGCTTCCAAATATGATTAAAGCCTTTCAAGAAAACTATCCAAAGATTAATTTTGAACTGCTGCTAGGCGATTATACCGAGATCGAGAGCTGGATTTTAGAAGGACGTGTAGACTTTGGATTTTTAAGGCTTCCAACAAAAATAGAACTTGAAACAATATTTTTAGAGCAAGACCGCTTAATGGTAGTTCTACCAGAGGACCATCCTCTGGCCGATTGTGAAAAATTCCCAATCAGCGAACTCGCAAACAGCCCGTTTATGCTACTGGAGAAAGGTGCAAAAGCTGAGATCTCTGAAATCTTCGAAAAGCACCACATATTTCCGCAAATCCATTTTATAACCTGGGATGACTATGCAATTATGTCAATGGTAGAGAATGGACTTGGAATCAGTATTTTGCCAGAATTGATTTTACAACGTATTCCATACAAGATTATTACAAAGGAGCTTGAAGTTCCTGCATTTAGAACTATCGGTATCGCTATGAGAGAACAAAAGTCGCTTTCTCTTTCTTCCAGAAGATTCTTAGAGTATTTCCAATACAGGAGAAGCGGAAGTAAAAACTTGCCGGATGTCATCTGACCTACTACTTCAAAATGTCGATCTTATCGAACTAAAACAACCAATACTAATAAAGACTGTCCATTTTCTGTGTTGACAGTCTAAAGATTATAAGTGGAAATATTAATTCGATTCAACTTTTCAATTCATAAACCGTATTTAACATTAGCTTGGAGAACTAGAAACACAAAATAATTTACACTGCCTCACGACTTCCACCCAGATAGAAAAGTCATGACGGAATCAGTCACAAGCTTAATAATTGGTTCCAATAGGAGTTTGGTACAACATTTGGTGCACACAAGTGAAGACATAGTACAATACTCGAACAATACCTGAACAACACAAAGGTTGAAATTTAAACCTGAACAGCACTCAGTAGTATCTGAAAAACATCACTTTTTCGTTTCTGTCGGTTGGGGGTTCGAGTCCCTCGTGCCTCACCACGAAAAAACCCGCTGAACCACACATAGTTCGGCGGGTTTTTCTTTTATCTCTCCGCAATATCTCGTTTCTTAAATGCAATGAGACTCCGAAAGACCACAACGGAATCCTTTGTCCTCACACCTTCTACATAAATTTCCCCTGACTTTTCTTCCTGACTTACTTGGACAAGGCTTTTCTTCATCACCAGAATGTCTCCCGGATAGGTTTCCTCCAAATAGTTCACCTGAATGGATGCTACTTGGTGATTTTCCAGTTCTGTCATGCTGAAGCAATCCATAATGAAATCCAGGTACTTTGAATTATTCATGTGACCATTTTGGTCAATATCGCTACAACCAATCACCCGCTCATAGGCTACTTCCAAATTATCAGGAGATCGCAGCTTGGCTAAGGGTTGTGGAATCGGTGATTCATGAAGTGGCTCGGGAAATATTCCTTCCAGAACTTGTGGTCGAAGAAACTGCTTGGTGTCGCGATGTAACAACACCCACTGAGAAACACCCGTGGCTAAAATTTCTCCTGCCGCGTCCTTCATTACATAATCTCTTTCAAAATGAACCCGGTTAGGCTTCTGAGGCCATGTATCCAACAAAACCTCTTCATTCCATAATGGCAATCGTGTAAAGTCAACCCGCATTCTGGCTAAAATCCAAACCGCTCCATGTTTGAGAATCAACTCATCGAAGCCTACGCCCAATTTTTCCGCGTGAAGCGCTGCTATTTCCTGAAAATAGTTAAAAGTTGCCGACATTTTTAATCGCTTTGTAAAATCCGCATCATTCACCAACACCCTGTATTTCCTGGAAAGCTTACGTATATCTTCTGTCATTTCAAAACACCCCACCCGACTTCATCAACGTATACTACAAATATGTTTCCCCGTACTTAAATAGGTTTTCGAAACCTCATTTCATTTGTTAAATTATATCACAGCACTTCCCTTCATTGACACAGATTTTCTCAAAGGATACAATAGAGCCACATTCGATACATCTTACATTAATATACAAAAAGTGAGACATTATGGACAAGTCATTCAAAAGACTATTTTCTTGGGTAGGGCTCGGATTAGTACTCCTCATATTCCTGGTTATCGTCAACCAAATCTATCAAATTTTTATTACCACCTCTGCCATTCATCCTGACTTTGGAAGAGCCATTACCATCCTTATCACGGTAGCATTTCTGGTGTTAATGGGAATCCCTTTACTGGGCTTTATGAAATTAAGAAAACCTTTGGTATTTCCCGACGAAGGGGATGGCAAAGCCATAGAGATATATTTGCTCAAGCTTAAAAAGAGATATGAAAAGAACCCCCATCTCGCTAAATTGGGCTTTACCTTCGATGAAACAAAAGAAATCCAAGATCAAGTAGAGGATGCCGTTGGTCAACTGGATCGGCAAGCCATGACCGTCATGAACGAGTCTGCTTCCCAGGTATTTATCACCACTGCCATTTCTCAAAACGGCACTTTGGATGGGCTATTCGTGATGTTGAATCTTTCCCGTCTTGTTTGGAAAATCAGTCATATTTATAATCAGCGACCCACGGTGCAAGAAATATTCTATCTATATACAAATGTAGCTATCACCGTTCTGATGGCCCGGGAAGTAGAAGACTTGGTATTATTGGACGAACAGTTGGAACCCCTTATAGATTCTCTCATTGGAGGTACCTTAAGTCGTATGGTACCGGGTGCTACCCAGGTTAGCAACCTGATTCTCAGTTCCGTCATGGAAGGATCCGTGAACGCCTTCTTAACCTTGCGAGTGGCCGCTCTGACGAAAAGATACAGTACCGCTATTACAAAACCAGACCGTAGAGCCGTGAAAAAGTTTGCTACTCTGGAAGCCCTCACTCTGTTTCGTACCATCGTTACCCAGAATACCATTACCATAGTGAAAGCCTTTGCACTGGCTTCAAAACACGCAACGGTGGATCGTACCATAGATAAGATTAAACGTGGCACTGTGCAGACAGGGACTTATGTGAAAGATTTGTTTCGAAAGCCAGAAGATGGGGATGACAAAGACATTCCAGAATAATAAACTCCATTGTCACCAGTACTAAAAAAGCCAGCTCCTTTATGGGAGATGGCTTTTTTTACTGCCACATTCGGATTTCGCAATGCTCTATTCTTCGTCTGCCTTTTCTTCAGAAGCCGTATCCGATTCACCTCCAACAACAACAGGTTCATCCTCCGTTGTCTCCGATACATCCAAATCAACATCCATCTTGGTCTT
>CAYVFH010000012.1:0-23294 GCA_964450985.1 uncultured Oscillospiraceae bacterium
CGGATTAGAAGGAATTGCTCATGGTCCATGGGGTCGATCCGGTACTTACCGTCCGTTTCTCGAATATAGAAATCTTCCACCGATTCGTTACCATACCGGGGAGGTATGGATCCGGATATCAATATATTTTCATTCCAGTAATGCGTACCTTCTGTGAGAATCAACCTGGGTAAAATTTCCTGCCTTTCTTTTTCATTCCACAGGATGGAGCAGGGCTCTTTTTCCATCACACCTTTTTCCATATAATATTCTTCGTAAAAAGCCTCCTTGTGTATGAGAATCGGAGCCTTCTGGTTGATTTTTACAAAAGTGGGAATCCCCCCCGTGTGGTCAAAGTGTCCGTGGCTCACCACACAAAGGTCTACATCTCCCAAATCCAGATTCTTTTCTTTCGCATGCTGAAACAGAAAGTCCGAGGCCCCCGCATCAAAAAGAATCTTAACGGAATTCGTTTCTATGAACAGGGAAAGCCCATGCTCCCCCACAAAAGGCGGCTGATTTGTTTTGTTTTCCGACAAAAATGTAATTTTCATTATTTATTTACCACCTTCCTCTCCATCCGCGAATTCCGTTTTAAATCCGGCATACTCACGCCAACCACACCCACGATAATAAGCAATGTGCATAAGACATGATAGAACAATAAAGGCTCTCCTAGAATCACCACTCCGGCTACAATGGAAATAGCTGTAGATAAATTGCCAAAAATCGTTGCATTTACCGCAGGCATATGGCACAACATAAAGGCCATCAGCTGTGCAGACAATACGATGCAAGCTGTCCCCAAATATAGAGTAGCAATGACAAACTCCATGTGCTGTAATGGCTCCAAGTAATGAATAAAGTCTCCGGAAAAAAGATATGCTACATTAAATGCAATGGCTCCCATAAAGCAAATGGCCGCAGTGATTTCCACTGGCCGATATTCTTGTCGAACATACCGCATGTATACGTTGCTAATGGCCATAGAAATGCTACTGATGATTAATATGGTTACTCCCACTATATTTGTTTCAACTCCGGTGGACCCCATAAGAATCATCATGATTAAAGCGGAGATGGATAGAACCATAAAGATGTTTTGCACCCACCCTGTATTTTCTTTTAACACCACTCCGGCAATTAACTTCGACAAAATGGGGATGATGGCAAATATGATTCCACTTTCTATACTAGTCGCAAAAATCAGTCCTATGGTTTGAAAAATCATAAATCCAATATAAAAGCCCGCCGTCAACAATAGGTTCTTTTTGGGCTTTCCCATAAGATGAATCTTCACTATGCCCGTCATCAAAAACAAACCCATCAACAATGCCGCCCAATTATATCTCCAAACTAGGATTTGCAATGTGGAAGCCACTGGAATACAAGTTTTCACACCCAGAAAAGAAAACCCCACTACCACAGAAAAAACAATGGCTGCCAGGTAAGCCCGCCTCAATTGATTATTTTGATCCATAACTTTTCTTTTCTCTCGGAAGCCAGTGCCCCCACCACCCTTTCTTCTAGCATAAAGTACTCTACAGTAAAACGGTTAGCCATCTTCTCCGGGATAAAAAACCCAACTCCCAGCAACTTTCCGATGGCTTCTCGCTTGGTCCAGATTTTATAAAAAGCTTCTTCGCCCTGTGTCATCACTTGTTGCGCTTCCACTTCCGTGAAAAAACGCTTAGCTATCTTACATATGTCCACACACGGTTTTTGTTCTTGGATGTCCAAGCCAACCGGCTTTTCCGAAAAGGCGCAGGCCCAAATGTCCCCCGTGTGACTAATCGATAAATAATACCCGTCTCTTTGGAAAATAGGCTTTCCTCTTCCATCCTTCTCCAATGAGGGCATCTCTTGCCCTGGCATATAATCATACCATGCCTTTTCCAGCAAGCTACTGGTTTTTCCCTGATAATCACCCTTATAATAATAGACAGCTATCATAACTATTTTTTATAAACTACCTTTCCATCAATCCATGTCATATCAACCGATAGCTCCTCAAGATCTGCTGGACTTGTTTCATATAGGGAGTCGGACAACACCACTAAATCTGCCAATTTTCCCTCTTCAATGGATCCCTTTTGTTTCTCCTCAAAAGATGCATATGCGCCGTGAATGGTAAACATTTTTAATGCCTGTGCAACTGACACACCTTCTGCCTCATTCACCACTTGGCCCGTTTGGGTTTTTCGATTCACAGCAGCACTCATATTGCGAATCGGGTTTGAGAATGTAATAGGGCAATCCGAAGACCCTGCAGCCAGTATATTCCTGTCAAAATAGCTCTTGGAAGAAAACATACGATGAGCCCTTTCCTCTCCATAATTTTTTAAATACCCATCTCCGAATTCGTATAGAAATATGGGGTTTGGTATGGGTATGATACCCAGAGCTTTGATGCGCTCTAATAGCGAGTCATTCACCATAGCGCAGTGTTCAATACGATGCCTATGATCTTCCCTGGGATACTTCAACAAAGCTTTTTCTATGGCATCCACTATCATGGTTACGGCTCTATCTCCCACTGCATGAGATGTAACCTGCCACCCCAATCTATGGGCTTTCTCAATGATAGTATCGATTTCTTCTTGAGTATGGCTGAGAATACCGCTGAAGGATGGGTTGCTGGCATAAGGAGCCAAGGTAGCTGCCGTTGGACCACTGCTGGAACCATCAATCATCAGCTTAACAGGTCCTAATCGCAGATGCGTGTTTCCAAATCCCGTATGGATGCCCACGGATAGATAATCTTCCACAAACCGAACATTTTCCACAAATGAAAAAATCATTGTATATAATCTGGGGAGAAACTTTCCCTGCTCTACTGCCTCTTGGAAGGCTTCCATTTGAACCGCACCGTACCCACCGGAGTCATGAACCGAAGTGATTCCCTCACGCACCAACATTTGATTCGCCGCTTCCATTGCCCGGATGATTTCTTCTTTCGATAAGCTGGCCACCTTCATCATGGCCATATGGGCGTTTTCCTTCATCACACCACTGTATACACCGTCTAATTTTTCCATAGTGGAAGGATCATCGCAAACCGTATTCTCATCCACCCCGGCAAATTTTAGACTCATGGAATTGTGGGCAGATATATGGGCACAAACCCGGGTCAACATCACCGGGTGTTCCGGGGCGGCTTCGTCCAAGTCCCACTTGTTGGGATGCCGTTGTTCTTTCAACTTTGAGTGGTCATACCCCCAGCCTCGAATCCACTGCCCCTTTGGTACAGTCTTGGCGGCTTCCCTGATTTTCTCTTTGATTTCCTCTATGGAACCCACACCCGGAGAACGTAGGTCCAAAGCCAATGCGTTGGCACCCATCACCGCAGTATGAAGATGAGAGTCAATAAATCCAGGAATTAAGCTTCTTCCCTTTAAATCTATCATTTCGGTAGCATCCCCTCGAAGCTGGAACACATCTTCTTGCGTGCCCACCTTGACAATAATGCCTTTGGCGATGGCTACTCCTTCCTTCACTGAATCCTGAGAGTCCGCCGTAATCACCGGACCATTATAAAAGATATAATCTGCTTTCATAATCAAGCCCCCCTTTTTATATTCCATTCCTAATATCTCTCAGCCTACTCTTGATTTGCTCATTATATTATAGCATAAAAAAGTAAACCCTTTCCCGAAAATAAGGAAAGGGTCACGAAAACGTAGTTCCGCTTATTTCAACTGGTTTTTCTCTTTCATTCTCGCCAAAATTCTCTGATATCCTTCTGCACCATAGACCAAGCATTTGTTAATGCGGCTAATGGTGGCAGTAGAGGCTTTTGTAATTTCTTCAATTTCGCTGTAGGTTTTTTTGTCAGCCAATAGTTTGGCTACCTGCCATCGTTGAGCGATGGCATGAATTTCATTGATGGTACAGATGTCTTCAAAAAAACGGTAGCAATCTTCTTCATCTTCTAATAGCAACACCGCTTTGAATAGCTCATCAATATCCGGTCTCTTGAATTTGGAATCATAAGCCATAAGTTCGCTCCTTTCAGACACTTTAACACTTTACAGCAAAATTATATGCTCATCTTGCGGTTCCGTCAAGTTTTCTGCTGAAATTAGTGGTTTCAAGTAGTACCTTTCAACTTCCCTTTTCAGTTCATCTCCGAGAACAAAGAAAGCGCTTTTTCTAAAACCTCATCCCCCGGAGTCTCCTCCTGATCCACCATAGAAATATCCGGTTGAATTCCTTTGCCGTGTATCACCTCTCCATCCGGAGAAAAATACTGCAATATGGTGAGTTTCATGGCATCTCCATCGGGTAGCTGCTCCACACTCTGTACCACACCCTTACCAAAGGTTTTAGTTCCCACCAGTTGGCCGCCATCATTATCTTGCACCGCCGCTGCCAATATTTCCGATGTACTGGCAGTTCCCTCATTGACAAGTAATACATAGGGGGTATCTACCATGGAAGAATCCGAATTATAATAGGTTCTTTCTCCCTTTTGGTTTTCCAGATACGTAATGGTTCCCTGACCCAGGAGCAGGTCTGCAATGGCAATGCCGGAATCCATGATACCTCCCCCGTTATTTCGAATATCAATCACGATACCTCTCACATCTTGTTTTTGAAGCCCTCGGAATTCTCTCTCAAAGTCCACAGCCGTGTTTTTTTCAAACTGGGTGATCCTCAAATATCCAATATCTTCTTCCAATATCTTGGAATAAACAGATTGTCCGATGATGGTGGCTCGTGTCAAGGTCTCCTCCTTCATCACTCCAGTCCGCCAATATGTGATGGTAACTTGGGTTCCTTTCTCGCCACGCATAGCTTGCGCCGCTTTGGACAATTCCAAGCCTGTGTAGGGTTCCCCATCCACCATGGTAATAATATCTCCCGTCTTCAATCCGGCCAAATCTGCAGGTGTCCCCTCAATGGTACTGACAACAATAATATTACCATTTTCATCTGCCGTAATGGTAACCCCAATGCCTTCAAACTCTCCCAAAGTATGAATCATTAGTTCCTCGTACTCCTCTGCCGACAGATATTCGGAGTAGGGATCCTTCAATCCCTGAAACAGGCCTCGGTATACACCTTCCATTAAGTTCCCTTCCTCCACCGGAAGATAGTAATTCTGCTGAATCAGTTGGGATAATTGTTCCGTTTTTTCATATTTGCCTGCCATTTCTGTCATAGCATCATATTTGCTTTGGGATAAGAGCACCGTATCTTGGCGCCAAAAGAAAAGCGCACTCAGGCCAATGGCTAACACCATACCCAGAACCATAGAACCAATAATGATGCCAATAAACTTCTTCTTTTTTAATGCCAGCATGTCTCTAACCTCTTCTGGTGATTTCAATCACATTGAGTTGTAAGGATTGGCTCCCATTGTATGCATGAATTTCCGGGGTTCCATAAATGTCTACCCTCGTCCCCGATAAAATCTCTGGTTGCTGATCCCTTTGTTGGAAGCATACTCCTTTCAGAAAACTTCCGTCAACCCCTATCATCTGGAACCGATAGAATTGTCCCATATTTCCCATGGGTATTACCTTTTGAAGCTCCACATTTTCCAGTTTCACCACAGGCTTCGGCCAACCACTTCCAAAGGGGGCCAACCGATTCAAATCTTCCACGAAATCTACGGTGATTTCTCCCGGGTGCATCACTAAATCCACTCTGCGTTCCGGCTCAAACAAACGAGAATTTTCACGTAGCATATTTTTCAAATCTTCATTCAGTTCCTGCTGAAGTCCAGGAATGTCCTCCTCTTTCATGGAAAAACCACAAGCCATGGCATGCCCCCCAAATTTTGTAAAAAATTCTTCATGGCGCTTTAATAATTCGTACAAATTTATGGTTTCCAGACTTCTTGAGGTTCCTTTCACGCCACCTTCCGTAGGCGTTACAATGGCTACCGGTCGTCTATAGTAATCTTTCAGTTTTCCTGCCACAATTCCTGCAATACCTTCATGGGTTTCTTTCGTGTAGATTACATAAAAAAGATCGCTATCCTTGCGAGGCTCAACCCGCTTCTTCAAAGCATGGATGGCTTCTTCTTGTAGCCTGCGCCTTTCTCTGTTGTGCCCTAATAGTATATCCACCCCTTGACGCACTGCTTCCTCGTCGTCCTCTTGCAATACTTTAAGGGCGATTTCTGCATCGGTTATTCGTCCGGCAGCATTCAGGTGGGGAACCAATACATACGAAACTTGGTCAGAATGAATATGCCCCGGCACCAGGGAAGCTCCTTCTGCCAACTGAATCAATCCTGGCCGAGTGGTTTGATTTAGCTTTTGAATTCCATATTTTGCAAAGGTTCGATTTTCATCCACTAATGGAACAATATCTCCAATGGTTCCTATGGCTAATAAGTCCAATACATCCAACAGCACCCTTTTGGGTAGATTTGCCGTTCTTTGAATCCCCTGGGCAAGTTTATAAGCCACTCCGCATCCGGCTAAATCCTTGAAAGGATAAGAGCACTCTTCTTTCTTGGGATTAATCATCAAACAGTCCCCTTGGTTTTCCCCAATACTATGATGATCTGTGACTAGAATTTCCAAACCAATTTCTTTGGCAAATTGAATTTCTTCGACGGCCACACTGCCTAAATCAACGGTGACCACTAGGTCAACACCTTTTTCTTTTAATTTCTTCAGGGCCTCCCTATTCAGACCATATCCTTCATCAAATCGTGATGGAATATAATATTCCAAACTATCCGTAAGCTGAGAAAGCACGGTAAACAATATGGCAATGGAAGTAATCCCATCCACATCATAATCTCCGTAAATGCAGATTCTCTTTTTCTGTTGGATTGAACTCAATAAAAGATCCACTCCTTCTCTCATGTGATGAAGAAGAAATGGATCATAAGTCATTTGAGGCTGCTCAGACAACAATTCCTGACATACTTCAATATCTGTTATCCCACGGTTTCCGAGAAGCTCTATTATTTTTGGATGAATGTTTACCATATAAGATTCTTTCTTGTGACCACTAAATCCAATTCCTTGGATTTTGGTATTCTCCATTTACACGCACTTCAAAATGCAGGTGAGGTCCCGTTGACATTCCAGTTGATCCTGACTTTGCAATCGTCTGCCCTCGATTGACCACATCACCCGTTTTCACTAGCAAAGAGCTGTTATGTGCATATAATGTAACAATCCCGCCGCCATGGTCCACCATCACCATATTTCCATAGCTGTTGTTCCAACCGGCTTTGATGACTGTGCCAAAATTAGCAGCAACAATATTGGTCCCCGTAGGACAACCGATGTCAATTCCCGTGTGTAGCTTTTTATACTTCAAAATAGGATGAATTCGATATCCAAATTCAGAGGTCACTCTGGTTACCCCAGGCGACGGCCAAGCCATGATGCCACCGGCATAGGCTGCGTCTCCTTGCAATGCCCGTATTTCTGCAATCAATCGATTGGCCTCTGCGTTCAAGGCGTCAATTTCGCTTTCAATCTTTTTGTTTTCTTCGGAAATCGCCGATCGTTGGGTGGCCACTATATTCTTATCCGAAGATAATTGGGTTTGTTTGGATTCCATATCCGCCACATCCAGCTCCAGCTCCTCTTGTAAACTAGCTAAATAGAGCCGCTGAGATTCTACAATTTTGTGCTGGGCATCCAAATATAGCATCACTTCCTTATCGGATTGATATACCCGTTGAATCCGGTCTACGTTGGTCATCAAATCACTAATGCTATTGGACCCCAATAGCACATCAATATAGGAAACAGAACCATTCTTGTACATGGCACGAAGTCTGGCATTTAATGCCGCATTTTGGGCGGCCATTTCCGCCTCCAGCTTCTCCAGCTCTGCATATGCCACTGCAATCTTCGATTCCGTCGCCGCAATGTTTCCAGATAAGGCATTAATTTCGTTCTGGGTTAAATTAATTTTGCTTTGCAGTTCGCTGATCTTTCTGGAAAGCTGGCTTTCTACCTGTTTTCCTTGCTTTAGCTGGGTTTGAAGATCTTTAATTTCCTCGCTGATGTTGCTCAGTTCAGACTGTGCATCCTTTGCACCAAAACCCAAAGACCAGCTAAACAAGCCAGCTGCCAGCAACAGGATTAAGGTAAAGCATAAAGCTCTCTTCAAATCATCCTCCTCCTTTAGGGATAATGGCTTTAGGTGTCCAGATACCTACGCATCGATACAATACTTCCGGAAGCCCCAATGGCCACACCCAACGCCACAAATATGGCCGCCAGGTTCCAGCTTAAAAAGGGTGCGGGCACCATAGGAATTCCGATAATTAATAACAAATCCGACCCCACCAACTCCACCACTTTCTGATAGATTAGTGCCACAATACCACAAGAGATTCCCGCTGAAATGAGTCCGATTAACATGCCGCCCACAAGAAAAGGACCTCGGATAAACCAGTTGGTAGCTCCCACATATTTCATAATCTCAATTTCTCTACTTCGCGCTTGAACGGTTAATTTTATGGTATTGCTTACCACTACGATAGATACGATTACTAGAAATAACATCATAATCAATGTGGCAATTTGAACCGAACTCGTAATGGAAATCAACTTTTCTACCGTTGCTTTATAATATAGAATGTCTTCCACTCCGGCAAAGGTTTTGGCCTTTTCCACCACCACATCGGCTCCTTCCAAATCGGCCACGTTAACCTCTATGGCATTCGGTAGCGGATTTTCCGACAGAGAATCCAACAGGTATCCACTGTCACCCCATTGTGCCTTCCATGCTTCCAAAGCAGTCTCTTTCGGAATATATACAGCTTCCACCACTTCTGGCATGTCATTCAAGTCGGAAACCATTTCCTCCGCCATTAAGGTGTCAGTAGTATCCAACAAGTAGATCTGAACCGTATCATAGTCTTGTTTTGCCGCCTCCATAGCCACATTGACATTCACAATGAAGGCAAAGAATATACCTAGAATCAATAGCATAGCCGTAATAGAAAATACAGAAGCGATACTCATGCCCTTGTTTCGACCAATCTGTTTGAAGCCTTCCCTTACCACACATACAAAGCTAGTCCCCATAATTACCCAAGGCTCCTTTCTCTCCAAGAGAGTAAAGACCGTGGTCATATCCATAGCTTCCCACGTCGTCTCGAATGATCTTGCCATTTTCTATGGCAATGACCCGCTTGTTCATGCGGTCTACAATATCTTTGGCATGGGTCACCATCACCACGGTGGTTCCCCGGTTATTAATCCTTTCTAATAGCCTCATGATTCCCCATGCGGTGTCCGGATCCAGGTTTCCCGTGGGTTCATCTGCAATTAATACGGCGGGATTGTTGACGATCGCCCGGGCAATTGCCACTCTTTGTTGCTCGCCCGCTGATAGCTCATCCGGGTATTTATCTCCTTTGTCTTCAATTCCCACCAATGATAATACTTGTGGAACTTGTCTCTTAATGGATCTCCTTGTACAATGAACAATTTCCATGGCAAATGCCACGTTTTCAAAAGCAGTTTTTTTAGGCAGTAGCCGAAAATCCTGGAATACGATACCGATTCCTCGACGTAACATAGGAACCTCCCGGTTGGAAAGCTTTCCCACTTCCATGTCTCCGAAACGAATAATACCGGAGTCGGCATCCAATTCTTTCAGCATCAGTTTTATGAAAGTGGACTTTCCCGCCCCACTAGGCCCCACTAAAAATACAAAATCACCGTTCTCAATTCGGACACTGACGTCCTCCAATCCCACGTTGGTTTTATAATACTTCGTGACATTTTCATATTCAATCATATGTGTTTACTCCACCACATCTAGTCCAATTATATCGTCTTAAAGGTAATTATACATCAACATGTAGGTGGATGGAAGTCCTTCACCGCCTTTTATAGAAAGATTTCATAGGTTTTCACAAACTGTTCCATCTCATTTAGTAGTGGAACCATTCGATCCGGCAGCTGAAGATTATACTGGCT
Organism: uncultured Oscillospiraceae bacterium; assembly: GCA_964450985.1. Classification (GTDB taxonomy): domain Bacteria; phylum Bacillota; class Clostridia; order Peptostreptococcales; family Anaerovoracaceae; genus JAAZGD01. The sequence continues at coordinate 9,897 of CAYVFH010000012.1, forward strand.
TTCGTAGAACATATCCGGATTATAATACGGAATTTCATAATGGGGTCTTCTCTTGATGAAATCCAACAATTCTCGACGATGAACCCCTTTATTCGCCTTATTTAAAAGATAATATACTTTCTTTCCTCTTTCCTCCATGCCCTTTAATCTTGCCAGGAGTGGATATGCGTATATCAATTTGGAAGGCATCGGATCAATGACGGCTATGATTCCGGACATTTCTCTTAGTAACTGGTCCATTTCGTGATAGCCGTCCGCTCCCTTCATATCAAAGGATAAATCACAAAACATAAGATCCGAAGTTAGGTGGTGTAACAAGTGAAGCTTTTCCACCAATGTTAGCTCCAAATGCTCTTTGGTGTTATCTCGAGTCATTAAGGCCCACCCCAAACCTTCCTCCCGATTGATCTTGTGTTTGATTTCTTCCCCTTGGCGAACTAATTCATAGAAATCATAAAACGGCTTATTCAAAAAACGTTGGTCCATTCCATACGCGTCGAAAATCAAAGGTTTCGATGCACATGATGAACGTATTTCCACGTACTGAACCATTTCTTTCTTCCGATTAGACGCAATTCGCGCCAGAATGGTTCCCAATGTGGTCACTCCCACTTCAGGGCCTAGTCCCACCATCCCCCACCGGCCCATATTCACTGAAAAAGAGTTCATCAATAGATTCTCGTCTCTTATAAAAGAACGCTTCATGGCAATCTCCTTACAATACTATTCAACGATTCCCCTCTTTCATCGTCAATGCTTCTATAAATAATATTACCATATTTTTCCATTTCTGTCACAAAAAACAGGAAGAGCTCCTTCCCAAGGATTTCTCTTCCTGTACGGTTATCAGTGACTCTTTTCATGTGGTACGAATGCGAGCCATTTTTCTGTTACATTCCGGACATGTACTTTCTTATGTAACCGGGGGAGTGGAATCACTTCACTTCCAATGTCCACCCATATGTATCTTCCACAGCGCCGGTCTGCACACCATATAAATAATCATATAATCTTTGTGACAACGCTCCGATTTCGCCTCGATTAATAGTGATTTTCTCTTCCTTCCACGAAAGCTCGCCCACCGGAGAAATCACAGCGGCTGTTCCAGTTGCCCACATCTCTTTAAGGTGTCCGGCTTTTCCCGCCTCAAAGACTTCCTCGATGGTAATTCTACGTTCCTGAACTTTGTAACCCCAATCTTTCAACAAATGCAGCACCGAGTCTCTGGTGATCCCCGGTAAAATGGTGCCCCCCAAAGGCGGCGTAATCACTTCATCCCCAATGAAGAAGAAGGCATTGGAGGTTCCAATTTCTTCCACATACTTTCGTTCAATACCATCCAGCCATAACACTTGTTCGTATCCCTTTTCATGGGCTTTTACCTGAGCTTTTAATCCAATGGCATAGTTGGCGCCAATCTTGGCTTCTCCCGTACCACCGGGAGTAGCCCGAACATATTCATCTTCCACAAATATTTTGGTAGGCATCAGTCCCTGTTCATAATAAGGGCCTACCGGCGAAAGAATAATCATAAAGAGATAGTGCGCCGCAGGGCTTACTCCCAGAAAAGGCTCATCGGCTATGATAAAGGGCCGAATATATAGTGAGGTGCCCGGTTTCTCCGGGATCCAGTCTCGGTCTGCATCCACAACCGCCTGAATGGCTTCTACCATCACTTCTTCCGATAACGGCGGAATACAAAGACGTTGATTGGTTCGTGTCGTCCTTTTGGCATTCATATCCGGTCGAAACAGCAGAACTCTCCCGTCTTTTGATTTGTATGCCTTCAGTCCTTCAAACATTTCCTGGGCATAATGAAACACCACCGCAGCAGGCTCCAGAGAAAGGGGAGCATAGGGAATGACTCTTCCATTATGCCAACCTTCTTTTTCGTCGTATTCCATCATAAACATATGATCCGTAAAATTTCTTCCAAACTTCAGATGATCCGGGTCTGGTTTCGCTTTTGGAGTACTGGTTTTGGTCACAGGGAAACTACTCATCCTCTTATTCCTTTCTCTTCGGGTTCAAAATATGGTTCATAATGATAGTTCATTATGATTGATGTTCATATACCAAGCCGGTAATTTGATTTCAGATATAATTTTACTGTAAAAAAAGACAAATTCATAGTGTTTTTTTGTTGTTTTTCCATAATTTTTTCAAGGTTTTCCGCAGTACCCATAACGTGGCGCAGCGGGATGCCGGTTATATCCTGAATTTCTTTACAAAGTGAAATGCCCTTCCATATATCCGCTTCCGTGGTTTCATCCATCAGATGCGTGTTGCTGACCAACCCCGTAATCGAATGACCTATAGTTTTTTCCACTTCCTTCAGATGATACATGGCACCTTCCAGTGTATCCGACTCCCGACGATTTCCATTGACTACCCACAAATAATCCGCTCTTACATTGTCCAGTTCCGCTTTATATTGGTTAAGCAGCCTTGCCCCAATGTTATCACCACCCACATCGTAAACGCCTACCCAGTTGGGATGATGAAAAGGAGCCTTCATTTGAGCGGAAACCGCAGGCAAATCTTCCGAAATATCGTATCCGAATGAATTGCTGTACACTCGAATTCCTAAACTTTCCAAAAACTCCTGCCTCTCACGGCTCCTGAAATAGGGATTTACCACATCCAAATCACAAAGAGCTACTTCCTTTCCCTGTTCTCGCTCTTTTACGGCATAGTTAATGGCAAATTCCGTTTTGCCACTTCCCACATGACCCAAAACACAACATATCCGACTCATGATTCTTCCCTATGAGAGACCATTGCCTGTTCATAGGCATGTAATGCTCTATTGTTTATTTCTATCATTCCTTGCTTCTTCTCTTGAAACATGGATTCTATGGCAGGCTTCCAGTGTTGAGGTTCCAGCACCTTCGTCTCCTTCAAAACAGCTCCCAGCATCACGACGTTAGCCACCTTTTCATTTTGAAGAATCTGGGCTGCCATTTTTTTGCAATCCACATAAACTGCCTGTACGCCATCTGGAACCACCACATCGTGAATCATTCCACTGTTGATAAAGATGATTCCCCCTTTCGATACCTGGTTTTGAAATCGTTCCAACGAAGACCCGTTCATGGCCACTAATACATCCAGCTGGCTTGCCACGGGGGAAGCAATGGGCTGGTCCGAAACAATGACGGTACAATTGGCGGTACCCCCTCTCATTTCTGGCCCATAGCTGGGCATAAAGGATACCTCTTTCCCAGAAATCATGGCACCGTATGAGAGTATTTGACCCATTAGCAACACACCTTGTCCACCAAATCCCGCAAAGAGAAATCGTTTGGTACTCATTCTTCCACCTCCTCCGGACTGCGAAAACACTTCAATGGATACACCGGGATCATGTTATCTTCCATCCATTTCATGGCCTCCCGGGGTGGGAGGCCCCAATTAATGGGACAGATGGATAGAAGTTCTACAAAAGCAAATCCCAATCCCTGGTTTTGGATATCAAAGGCCTTCGCAATGGCTTTTTTTGCTTTTCGTATATGGGCCGGACTATTTAGTGCCACTCTTTCCACGTACACGGCACCTTCTAAGGTGGATAACATCTCCGCCATACCAATGGGGCTTCCTGTCAGCTTAGGATCTCTCCCATGGATAGCCGTAGTGGCCTTTTGCCCTATCAATGTAGTGGGAGCCATCTGTCCGCCCGTCATTCCATATATGGCATTGTTGATAAAGAATGTGCAAAACTTTTCTCCCCTATGAGCGGCATGAACAATTTCTCCCATCCCGATAGATGCCAGATCCCCATCTCCCTGGTATGTGAACACCCACCTTTGTGGATGCACTCTCTTGATGCCGGTAGCTACCGCTGGTGCTCTACCATGAGCCGCCTCAACCATGTCCACATCCATATATTGATGGGCAAGAATAGAGCATCCCACAGGGCAAACTCCTATGGTTTCTCCCAATTTATCCTTTTCATCCAATACTTCCATTATCAAGCGATGGGCCACTCCATGGGTGCACCCCGGACAATAATGAGTTTCTTGGTCTCTCATACCTCTTGTCACCTCAAATACCGGTTTCATTACATTCACCCCCCTCAATAATTTGGATGGTTTTTTCTATGATTTCATCCGGGGTTAATAGCATCCCCCCCGTTCGTTGAATCAATTGAACCGGTTTCCTTCCGGCAACGCCCAGAGCCACATCCTGAACCAATTGCCCCTTTGATAGCTCACAGGAAATAACTTGCTTGGTCCCTTTCCACAAATTATCAAATGCCTTATAAGGAAAAGGCCAAAGAGTCTTGGGCCGTATTAAACCTGTTTCCAAGCCCATCTTTTTCAACCCCACCATAGCCTCCTTCACCATGCGTGATGTGGTGCCAAAAGCCACAAAAACCACCTCGGCTTTATCCAGATTCATTTCCTCCCATTCCACCAGCTCTTGCTCCGCTTTCTCATATTTCTTCCACAAAGCTTCTACATGCTGTTCTAGCAAATCCTGTTTTAAATAAACGGATTTGATGGCATTTCTCTCCCGCTTGCCTTCATGACCTGTCAGTGCCCATGGCTTGGTTTTTAACATGGCTTCCAAGGAATATTCTCCATCCCGGGAAGGTAGCTGAACAGGCTCCATCATTTGCCCTAGCATACCATCTGCCAAAATCAACACTGGATTCCGATACTGATCCGCAATATCAAATCCTGCTATAATCATATCCATAGCTTCTTGAATGGAGGCTGGTGCAAAAACCAATAAGTGGTAGTCCCCATTTCCTCCTCCTCGAGTAGCTTGAAAATAATCAGCTTGCCCCGGTTGAATGTTTCCGATTCCGGGACCACCTCTCATCACGTTAAGCACCACTACAGGTGCCTCTATGGAAGCCAATCCGGAAAGGCCCTCTTGCATCAGGGCAATCCCCGGGGAAGAAGAAGAAATGAATACTCTACCCCCGGAAGCGGAAGCACCATATGCCATATTGATGGCAGCCAGTTCACTCTCTGCTTGAAGAAAGGCGCCTCCCACCTTAGGCAGTTCACGACTCATATACTCTGTCACTTCGTTTTGTGGTGTGATGGGATATCCAAAATAATATCTTGCCCCACCCAGAATGGCCGCCAATCCGAAGGCTTCGTTTCCTTTCATCAGTTTTTTCTCAGTCATTCCGCGCCTCCTCGATATAAACTTGAATCACACCATCCGGGCAGATGATGCCACAATTGCCACAGCCGATACATCGACTCATATCCAAACAACTTATGGGATGATAGTCACGTGCGTTCACTCCATCCGCATCCAACGCTAAAATATGCTGAGGGCAGACACTCACACATAATTCACATCCTTTGCAGCGATCTATCCGAAAGGTTAGAGTTCCTTTTGCCAATGGTTTTTCCTCCTTTTTTTTGTCTTGTGTTACTATCATATTTTTGTTTTGTATTATTATCATATCCCATATGAAATGTGAAACACAAGACCAATTCAAAGGTTTTGCGTCTCCTGAACTCAATTTGTTATGTTTTATATAGATGGGCCGTTTTTTTTATTTTCCCCAACAATTTTTGTCGGGGTTCGATTCCTTGGCTCCTCTTCTCCCATAACAAATTTGCGCTTATTCCAATAAAAAAGAAGGGCATATTTTCAATGCCCTTCCATTGCATCTAATATCTAACCAAGTTCTATTCTTCCATTTAACGAAGATTTATTAACTTTTTTGCGGCTTCCACAATATCTTGAGCCGTCATATGATATTTCGCCTTCAGTTCCTCTGGCTTCCCGGATTCTCCAAAAGTATCCAGCTGCCCTACAAATTCCATTTTAGTCGGGAGATGTTTGGCCAGAACCTCAGCAACTGCAGATCCCAAGCCGCCAATTATACTGTGTTCTTCTGCCGTAACAATGCCTTTGGTTTCTCTGGCAGCCGCTATAATAATTTCTTCATCGATGGGTTTTATGGTATGCATGTCTATCACCCGGGCAGAAATTCCCTGAGATGCCAATTCTTCACGGGCTATCAATGCCTCATTCACCATAATTCCGGTTCCGATAATGGTAATATCATCTCCATCCTGCAGTAAATTCCCTTTTCCGATCTTAACCTCTGCTTTTTCACCATATACCATAGGCACCGCATACCTGCCCAGTCGAACATAACAGGGCCCGTGCAACGCGCAGACCTGACGCATTAACTCCTTGGTAGAATTTCCGTCACATGGGTTGATAACCCGCATACCAGGTATGGTTCGCATTAAGGCCATGTCCTCAAAGGTTTGATGGGACCCACCATCCTCCCCAACGGTAATTCCGGCATGGCTGGCACAAACTTTCACGTTAGCATTGGTATATCCAATCGAATTTCGAATGATTTCAAAAGCCCGGCCCGTGGCAAAAATGGCGAAAGTAGAAGCACAAACAATCTTTCCCGATAATGCCATACCTGCCGCTGTTCCATACAAATTCTGTTCAGAAATTCCCATATTAAAAAATCTCTTTGGATTTTGTTTCCCAAATTCATAAGTCATAGTGGACTTTGATAAATCCGCATCCAGCACCACCAAATTATCATAGGTATCGCCTAACTCCAATAACACGTGGCCATAGGCTTGTCGAGTTGCCATTTTTTCAGTCATTACCATTCCCCTCCAATTTCCGCAAGCGCTTTTTCCGCTTCCTCTGTATTAGGAGCCTTTCCGTGCCACCCCGCTTCATCTTCCATAAAGGATACTCCTTTCCCTTTATGGGTTTTGGCAATGATTGCCGTCGGTTTTCCTTTGGTATTGCGTGCCGTATTTAATCCATCCATAATCTGGTCCAAGTTATGACCATCAATAGATAATACGTTCCAACCAAAAGCTTGAAACTTCTCTTCAATGGGAGTGACTGTCATCACATCGTCGTTCTTTCCGTCTATTTGAAGTCCGTTCCAATCCACAAAAGCCACCAGATTGTCTAACCCATAATGACCCGCTGCCATAGCCGCTTCCCAAACCAGTCCTTCTTGCAGTTCACCATCTCCCAAGAGAACATAAACTCTCCCCGGGCTTTTATCCAGCCGATTGGCCAAGGCCATTCCAATGGACATAGAAAATCCTTGTCCCAACGAACCGGTAGAAGTTTCTACGCCCGGCAATTTCTTGGTATCCGGGTGTCCCTGAAATTTGCTATTGGTTTTTCGAAGTGTCAGGATATCTTCTTTGGGGTAGTATCCTTTTTCTGCTAACACAGCATACAGTGCCGGGGCACCGTGTCCTTTGGACAATACAAAACGATCCCGATCCTTCATGGTGGGGTTTTCCGGGCTTACGTTCATTTCATGAAAATATAGTACTGTTAAGATATCGGCGCATGACAAGGACCCTCCCGGGTGCCCCGAACCTGCCGCAGCGGTGGCAAGAATAATTCCCGCACGTATATTAGCCGCCTTTTTTTCTAATTGTATTTTATCCATTTTTTCTCCTTTTTTTATTTGCCTCATTTGCCTCTCGTGATGAAAACTCTTGCCATAAAGACGGGGAGCTTCAAAACTCTTTTATATCGAGCCGGCTCTTTCACCAATCGGTAGAGCCATTCCATTCCATGACGTTGATAAAACTCCGGTGCTCTTTTTGAAATCCCTGCCCAAACATCCAGGCTGCCTCCTACCCCAATGGCACAAACAACGTTCCCCAATCGGTACCGATTTCGATGTATAAATTTTTCCTGTTTTGGCGAGCCCATAGCCACACAAAGGAATTCTGCTTGGGATTGTCTAATTTTATCGACTATATCCTCTTCATCCTCAGGGCGAAAAAATCCATGATGAGTCCCTTTGATGAGCAGGTTGGGAAATCGGGCTAACATTGCACATGCCGCCAGATTCACCACATCTTGTTCTCTGTTTTCACCCGGCTTGCCTCCCAAAAGAAAAATGCCTTTATTCTGCTCTTCCATCCACTCCAAGGCCTTTTCCAAAAAATCAATGCCCGTCACACGTTGGGTTAGGGGCTCCCCCATTAACTTGGAAGCATACACCAGGCCGATACCATCCGGGATGACGAGAGAGGCGCTTTGAAGAATCATTTTAAGTTCGGGATCCTGTAATGTATTGACTATGATTTCCGAGTTGGGTGTCACAATCAAATCTACCCCTTCTCTTTCGAAAAATCCCTGCATTCTTCCCAAAGCTTCTTCCTGATTGACACGATGGATGGGAATGTCCCATAAGATAAACCGTTGATTCATGCCTATTATGCCCTTCTTTGATTGATGATATCTTGTATCATAGCTTCATTGGTAACGAGACGATCTACCAACTCTCTCACTCGGTTCTTCACAATTTGTTCGGTTTCGCCATATCCCGGTTCCCATAGCCGGTCGTATTCTTCTAGGAAAAACCGAGATTGAAAGTCCAAAGTGGTGGATAATGCCTTCAGCCCGATGGATCCCATGAAAGCATTGATCTTCGGGTCATAACTGATACCTATGAGTTTGACTCCCATAATCGCTCCGTGGATGAGAGAATGAAGTCGAACTCCCACCAAAACATCCATATTCCCGATGAGTGAGAGCATTTCATTGGTTAGATATTTGTGCTTTACCACAAAAACCTTATTGGAGAGTCGTCGTTCCAACTCCTCTATCACCTTTAAATCCTCTTGATAATGAAAAGGAATCAAAACTACTTGGCAATTCTTTTCATCCACCAGGGCTCGGATACTCTCTTCCAACTCCTGCACAAAGGGTGAATGCAATTGTTTTTCCTTAATCGCAAATCCCACCACCTTGCATTCTGCCTTGCGATGAAATCCTTCTGATTCCAAAATTTCTTTCCCCAACTCAAGGGGCACAGCATCGATTCGAAGTACGGGATCCGCCGTGATGACAATTTGCTCTTCTGCTATTCCGATCTCTGTTAACAGCTCTTTGGAGGCTTGATCCCTCACCACGATGCCACTGGCTTTCATCAACGTGTTTTTCGTAAGAAGCCGATTCCACTTGGAATGAATTGGGCCAATGCCCTGACTGTATATAAAAAAATCTTTTCGAAAAACCTTGGCCATCCACATAATGGCCAGGTAATAGAGGATGCTTCTTTTACTGGTGACATCTTGCAGTAAACTTCCCCCGCCGGAAATCAGTAAGTCATGTGTTTTCACGGCCTTCAATACTTGCCAAAGAGATTTTCGGTCTACAGAAGCTACCCCATATTTCTCACGGGTGGAAGCCGGAGATTGGGACAACACGGTAATTTGTATATCCGAAAGCTGCTCTCGCAAACTATGAACCACGGCTTGCAGAATTGATTCATCCCCGATGTTATTGAATCCATAATAACCCGAAATAAGTATTTTAGTCATGATTCTCCATATATTTTCTATAAAGCTTATGATATCCGCGGTAGCATCCTTCCCATAACAGTACCCCTAGAACTCCAAGAATGATGCCAAACAGCAGTCCGTACCCGGTACGATACACACCCAAATACAGAGGAGTTCGAATATGCTGGAAGGTGTTTGATACAGAAGTCATGCCAATGACACCCGCTAAACCAAAAAGAATAGTCCATAGCTTAAATCGACGAACGGAAGCATAAATCATCATAATGATGGCGGGAAATGCAATGAGAAACTCCTTGGTTCTTGGTCTGGCAATCAGGAGATCTTCCATTTTATTTCGAACCACCATCTCCAAACTACTTACTTCAATGTTAGAAGAATGTCCTGTTCGAATAATGTAGTAGGCTCCCAAACCCAAAACAAGTATGCCAATAACTATCATCCAAACTTTAACACTTAAGTTCAATAATTCTTTAATGTCCTGGAACTCCAGACGCCCTACCTTCTTCTTGCTTTCTCCATATCCGAAAAAGGCGAGAAATGCCAACACATAGAAGGCCATGGGCAATAGCTGTGCTGCCTTCACTCCTCTAAATATATCGATTTCCAACATATATGGAATCGAAGAAATGGGTGCTGCGCTAAAAAATCCGCCTAGCAGTGCGATGGCCACCGCCACCACCAAAGTCCCCACTCCGATTCCGATAATCTTCCCCAAGGGTTCTTGCTGTGAAAAATGGTCCTGAGCCAGCATGGCTTGATACGTAAAAAAACTAACGGCAATACTGGATACCACCACAGAGCCGAAGAAAGATGCGGTTAATTCAAACCACTCCGGCATGACCAACGCCATGCCTACCACACCAATACCCCCTAGGATGCCCAGCGCAAGCTGCACCTTTTTGGGGATAGGAAACAGGATGCCTACCAAGAGCAACAACCCCAACACACTCCCCAAGCCCATCAAAATCTTCTGGATGCCTCCCACCTGATACGGTGACATCTGCACCGCCTTTCCCGGAGTAAAACCATGATCTGCCAATCGCTCTTGCAGATTAGAAAATAGTTGACGATATTCCTCCACATCCGTTACGTAGGTATGCAAATCTTCCGTCTCGAATATGGGTTTATAGTAAATCACACGTATATTTCGTTCTACCACCGCCCGAAACAGTGTGTTTTCAATTTCTTTGGCTCCTTCATATCCATAATATTGGTATCGGTTCTGAATGTAAGGCCACACGGTAAATACACGAACTGCATCGTATTGAGAACTTTGCGCCACCTCTTCTACTCCGAATTGCATGATATTCTGTCTCTGAGTAGTGTTTTCAATCAAACCAATGGTCACGTTGTTGTTCAAGATATAGTCCCGGGCAAAATCCAGGCCATCATCGTAACCGAAAACCGCCTGACCTCCCACAATGATGTAATCTGGCTGAATCTCGTACTCTTGGTATCCCTTCATCACAGCTTGAGCAAATTTTGTATCATTCCAACCATTGTAGCTCATAGTTCGGGGAACAATATCCATCTCGGCTTTCTGAATTTTTTCTAGCTTTTCCGGCAAGAACCCCAAGCTTATAAACATAATTTTTGAACTCACTATATCTATTCGCTCTTGGTAGCCGGTATTATCCGAATTTTGATATTTATATTTTTCAGAATATAAGGTGACATCCGCTGTTCCGTCCAGGAACACAAAGAGTGCATCATCTTCTTCCCATAAAATGTATCGGTCTGGTTGTATTCGTTCCGTGATGCCTTGTTTTACAAATTCTCGGATCGGCCCTTGGCAAGAAACCACCACATCAAAAACGTCATACCCACGAAGTTCCATGGAATCCACAAATCCCTGGGGATATGTTGCGCTCCAATGGGATTCTTTCAGTAGTTGGTTCATCATGACCCCAGTCACCGGATATTCCGTTTCCTCCATCAAGGTTACGATGCTTTCTTCTGTTAAGCCTACTTGCCGTATTCCCATTTCTTTAAATTCTGCCAACCACCAGTCCACTGAGTGAGAGGATTGTTGAGCCATAGCCAGAATTTCATTATAGTCCAGCACAATATCATATGTTTTGTTATTCTTTTCCACCAAAAAACGACCTGCCATCACAAACAGGCTGACCATCATCACCAAGGCCAATAATATCAATAACACCCTGTTATGTCTGATGTATTCCTTCATCGCAATCACTCCTTAATTCAGGGTATAGCTTCCTCGAATCATGATATATGCCTCCGTCGAGGCTTTAATCCCTCTTCCGTCACTTCGGGGGACCAACAACAAATGGTTGGTTTTACAAGGTTGTCCGGTCCTCAGGTCCTGTCCTCCCGTGATATCCGAAATCCCATTGGCTCCATTGTCAATGGCTGTCACTTCACCACTCCGTACAATAATTTCTGTTCCTTCTCCGCCAATCAGTGTTTGCCCTGATTGCAATTGCAGAACCTTATATGATAGTCTGCTATCCACATAGGATTTCGTTACCACAGGATCATCTGTGGAGCCCGGTATGGAGGTATCTCCGAAAGCCGTCATCCATCCGATAGACAGAATCAGCAATAGCACCAATATGCCAAACCCTAGTCTCTTCATATTCTTTACTCCTGTTCCATTTGAATAAAAGCCGCCGATAAATTATCCAGAAGATCGGTTGCGGTCATGGAAATCATTCCATGACGTGCTGCCGCCATGTCTCCTGCCAGTCCGTGAATATATACACCAGCTACGGATGCCTGCCAAGGTGACAGACCTGTCCCCAGTAGTCCTGCAATAATGCCCGTCAACACATCCCCGGTGCCGCCAGTGGCCATACCTGGATTTCCGGTGGTGTTGATGGCCGCTTTCCCATCGGGCGACATGATTAATGTTCCATGTCCTTTCAATACCACCCAAGCGGAAGTGGCCTCCACCAACTTTGCTGCAATTTCTTCCCGGCTCCATCGGCACATATCTTCTTTTCCCACTGCCAGAAGCCGCTGTGCTTCCTTCATGTGCGGTGTGATGATCACGGGTCCCGGATATTTCCGAATCCATGAGATTTTTTCCTTTTGCGCGATTTGATTCAATCCGTCTGCATCCAACACCAACGGTCCGGTATATCCAGTAAAAACCCGTTCTATAACCTCTCCCTCCAGAGTACCCATTCCCAATCCCGGGCCTATGGCAATGGCTTGGTACGAATCCAGGTCTGTCAGGGCCTGACTACGATCCATTAAAACCGCTTCCCAAACACCATTTTGTACGATGGGAAACATTTCTTCCGGAATATTTACATACACCAGACCTACACCCGATTTCAATGTAGCCTTGGCAGAAAGCAATGCTGCACCCCCCATCCCCTTGCTGCCGGCAATGAGAAGAACTCTTCCATAACTTCCCTTATGGGTTTCTTGTTCTCTTGGCGAAAACCACCCGGAAATCACTTTTCCATCTATCGTAATCATGATTCAATTCTCCCATCGAGAAGACTTCGTACTGCCTACAGCCCTAAAATCAACGTAGCCAATAAAAAATATGTTACTACGGACACCATGTCCGTCATGGATGCAATCATAGGAGTAGCCATTAACGCAGGGTCAATCTTGCACTTCTTTGCTAAGAGTGGCAACATTCCGCCAATCAGCTTGGCAAAGAATATAATCAATAGCAAGGACAATGAGATGGTGAGCGCAATTAAAACATTTTCTCCGTCCAGGAAAAGCACTTTCACAAAGTTCATGGCACTGAGCAAAACTCCCACTGCCAAGCTGATCCTCAGCTCTTTCCACAGTACCTTCATTCCGTCCTTCAGTTCGATTTCTCCGGTGGCAAGTCCTCGAATAATTACAGTAGCCGCTTGAGACCCACTGTTGCCTCCAGTCCCCATCAGAAGGGGTAAATATGCCACGAGAATAATAACTTGGGATAGCATCCCTTCAAACCTACTGATAATGAGTCCAGTCACCATTAAAGAAATCATCAAGAATAACAGCCAGGGAAATCGGCTCTTTACATGAGAAAACACACTGGCATCTAAATATTCCAAATGGGAACTATCCAAAACCCCCGCCATTCGTTCAAAGTCTTCTGTAGCCTCTTCTTCGATGACTTCAAAAA
>CAYVFH010000013.1:0-22605 GCA_964450985.1 uncultured Oscillospiraceae bacterium
GCACCAATCACCGCTTCCATGGTGTCTGCCAGAATAGAATCCTTATCCCTTCCACCGGTTCGGTTCTCTCCCGGCCCCAACAAAAGAAACTCCCCCAGACCCAAGGTTCTGGCTAATTTCGCCAGAGAGTTTTCACACACTACCCGCGCTCTGATCTTCGTTAGCTTTCCCTCTTCCACATTGGGCAACCGGAGATATAATTCCTGGCTAACCACTGCATCTAAAATAGCATCTCCCAAAAACTCCAACCGCTCATTGTTTCTTAGCACACGCTCCTCCGGATTCTTGATGTATGAGCTGTGTGTCAACGCTTGAATTAAAAGATTACGTTCTTCAAAATGATACCCTATGGCATTCTCTATGTTAGTCAGCAATGTTGATCTCCTTTAGGTTTTCGATGGCGGATTCAATCCGCCCCACCACATTTTCTTCCATGAAGGGAACCGCTTTGATCAGAGAGTTTTTCACTGCTTTGGCATTGGAGGAACCGTGCATCTTGATTACCGGACCACGAATCCCCAATAAAGGGGCTCCACCATACTCGGAATAATCAAATTCTTCCTTTAGCTCCATAAATTTTCCTTTTAAAATAAGGGCTCCCATCTTGGCCACCATGCCCGTAGTTATTTTTTTCTTTACGGTGGAGAGAATATTCAGCGCAAGTCCCTCTGTCAATTTTAGAATCACATTTCCCACAAATCCATCGGCCACAATCACATCGCAAACACCAGTCGGAATCTCCCGCGCTTCCACATTGCCCATAAAATGTAACTTGCTAGCTTCTAGCAACCCATAGGCTTCTTTAATGGTAGCAGTTCCCTTTTGTGCTTCGGCTCCAATATTCACCAGTCCGATGGAAGGATTCGGTACATCCATCACACTCTCCATATATATGCTCCCCATACATGCAAACTCCAGAAGATTGGATGCACGGCACTCTGCATTGGCACCCGCATCTACAAGAAGTGAGAATCCACCACTCAAAATAGGATAAATGGTGGCAATCGCCGGCCGATCTATGCCGGTAATTCGGTGAAGGATGAATAGACCCGCCGCCATGAGGGCCCCTGTGGATCCTGCCGAGATGAACAAGTCTCCTTCCCCATTTTTCAACATATTCATGCCTTTGACTATGGAAGAATCTGTTTTCGTGCGCACCGCTTTTACCGGTGCATCCTCGTTAGTAATGATTTCTGTGGTATGCACAACAGAAATCCGTTCAAGGTTCCCCTTATATTTCTCTAGCTCTTTACCAATCTCATTCTCATCGCCTAGAATCACAATCTCATGTTGTATGAAAGGAAGGGCTTCCACCGCGCCTTCCACCACCACTGCCGGGGCATAATCTCCCCCCATACCATCCAGTAAAATTTTCAAGGCCTACACCTCCCACTTCATGATTTCAGGGAAACAGCTGACCTGATATTGGGGACAAGTAAGGCATTCGAAGAAATGAGGCGCTTCCTCCTTTGGGGCCGTGTGAAATCCGGCTTTTCGGAAGAATTCCGGAGCTCGAGCTACCAGATAAATCTGACTTCCTCCCCGGGCCTTCACTTCCGCCAACACTTGGTCCAATAGCAATTTCCCGGCTTTTAAGTGTCGAAATTCAGGGTCCACCGCAATGCCATCGATGATGTACTCCCCCTGACGTTTCGCCAAAACCGTAGCGCCTATCAGAAAGCCATCTGCCCGTCGCACCAACTCCCACCCTTTTATGATATCCGTACTCACCGGTTCCTCTTCACTGAACTCCAGTTCATTTTCGATAAAAAAAGGTACTAGTTTTTCATAATCCTCTGTGACTCTTAGCTGGTATTCCGCAGGAAGCTGATTATCCTCAAATATATTGTCTTGTTTCATCCTATCTCCTTTGTTGGCTTCTCTACCAAATGGGACCTCTCATATTATCCATATAGGTGAATATTTGCAGCCTTCTCTTCAATATCGTAAAATGCAGAGGGAGCTTTTCACCGGGTTCGCCATCCACATCGGTTCCAAAGTCTGTGGGAGAATCCACCCAAACCTCTTCCGTTTTAAAATGAAGAACATTTCGATTACTCTGGTGATTCCCCTGAAGATAACTGATTAGCAAGGGCCCAAAATCTTTCACCGGCATCTTTTTAAATATGGTCACCGCCAGTTTGCCATCGTTGATGGCAGAGTCCGGAGACAGCTTTCGGAACCCACCTGCTGAGGTGCCGTTCATGACCAACATAAAATACATATCCCCTTCGTAATTGGTTTCTGCACTTTCCACCCGAACCGGTAAGGGCCTGAGATTGGGAAACTCCGAAAGTCCTTTCAAATAATAGGCCAGGGCTCCCAGAGTATTTTTTAACACAGGGTCGGTACGTTGGCTTACATCCACCATCATACCCATGGCTGATACATTAATAAATGCTCTTCCATTCACCATGCCCACATCCGATTCTGTGATTCGATGTCCCAGTGCAATGTCGGTCATTTCCTTAATTTCCAATGGAAGCTCTAGGTAATGGGCAAAATCATTGGCAGTGCCGGAAGGAAAAATGGCCAAGGGGAGGTGCGTATCATTCTTTATCATGGCATTCACACATATGTTCAATGTACCATCCCCACCTGCTGCCACAATCTGACGATATTCTTCCGGGTTAATCCTTGACATCACCTTATAGAGCTGGGCATTTTGTCCCGCTCTCACCGGTACCAGATGAAGACCCTTCAATTGGAACCGTTCAATAATATAGTCCAGGTTATTCTTGAACAATCCATTTCCTGCATGGGGATTGTAATAAAAAAGAACTTTCTCTTTTACCATTTTATCTCCCATTTCCCATCATCTCCCTTACCTTCCCCACAAGATATAATGAACCACCAAAGATCAAAACATCCCAGTCTTCCTTTTCCAACCGTTGGAGAGCTCGCCGGGTAGCTTCTTCCATGTTGGCGACTACTTCCACTGGTTTCCCCTTAGCCTTAAACTTTTCCCCCAAGTCGGCTGCTGTAAGGGCCCGGGGACTTAACGGTTCTGTTGCAATGAATGCGCTGCCCACCTGGCAAAAGGGGTCAATCATGGCATCCACCTCTTTGTCCGCCAATATTCCCACTACCATTAATACAGAGGACCCTTGGAAGAATTCACCCATGGTTTCAGCTAAGGACTGTGCTCCGGCTTGATTGTGAGCCCCATCCAGAATTACATAAGGTTCTGTCTTCATAATTTCAAAGCGACCCGGCTGAATGGCTCGTTCCATCCCCCGGTAGAACCTTTCCTTGGTCACTGATATTTTTTTCTCTTGGCGAAGAATCTCCAGGGCGGTGAGAGCCGTTAACGCATTGTGCACTTGATGAAGCCCCAACATATGAATTCGGATTCCGGAATAATCCGTGCCTTGGATATTCACATCAAATCCCTGCCCTTCCAAGGTGTGATACCAGTTGTGATAATTCAGCCGGGTCACATCGTAAAGAGGGGCATTTTTTTCATAGGCTTTTCGGGCAATCACCTTGGCAGCACCTCGATCTTCTACATGAATCACACAAGGGACACCCTCTTTGATGATGCCGGCTTTTTCCCCTGCTATCTCTTCTAACGTATTTCCCAATCGATCCATGTGATCATAGGATATGGAAGTAATGACGGTCATCAAGGGGTTCTCCACCACATTGGTGGAATCTCCGGAGCCTCCCAACCCCACCTCCATCACTACAAAATCGCACTTTTGCTCCTGGAAAAAGGAAAATGCAATGGCGGTTACAATTTCAAACTCCGTTGGAGACTCTTCTCCCCGGGACTGTAAAATCTCTGCAGCTTCCAACACCCGATTCGTATGCCGCTCCAATTCAAGGTCTGAGATTCTTTGACCTCCCACTTCCATTCGCTCATTAAAAACCTCTAGAAACGGAGAAATATAGAGTCCCGCACGATATTGGTTTTCCAATAAAACCTCGTAAATATATCTGCATACGGAGCCTTTTCCATTGGTGCCGGCTACATGAATCACCGGTAGCTCCTTCTGGGGATTCCCCAGAAGGTCCATCAGCTTTTCCATTCGATCTAAACCCAGCTTGCTTCCAAATCGATTGTATTCATTGATTCGCTCAATCGTGGCTGTTGTCATGATTTTTTCTTTTCCACCGTTTCCAAATTCTCCAGCACTTTTCTAAGCATATCTTCATACATTATTTGCTTTTCTTCTTCTTCTTGAACCAATTCCCGGGGGGCCTTGGCTAAGAATCCGGGATTGGCCAGCTTGTTCCTTACTCGCTCCACCTCTTTTTCAAGGCGGCCTTTTTCCTTGGTCAAACGTTGATACTCTGCTTCGTAATCCAATAAATCATCCCTTGCAATGTACAGGGATGCCCCCTCCATAACACCACTCATGGCATCCTCCGGAATTTCTTCTTTTTCCGTCGTCAGTTGAATTTCTAACATATTGCCTAAATTTTTCACATAAACTAGTCCTTGTTCCAGCAGCTCTTTGGAGCTTTCTTCCACCAAAAGAACCGCCTTTAATTTTTTACTCATTGGGGCATCCGCTTCTGCTCGAATGTTACGAATGACACGAATCACTTCCATGGCTTTTTCCATTCGCAACGCCGCATCTTCATAGCATCGTTCCTCCCTGAATAAAGGCCACTCATCACATATCAAAAACCCCTCCGGATTATCTTCACTTTTTATACTTGGCAAATAACTCCATATTTCTTCGGTGATATAAGGCATAAAGGGATGAAGTAGCCGCAGTTGCTCTCGAAGCACCTCCACCAGTACCCATCGTACCACTTTCTTGTCTTCCTCGTCATCACCATATAGTCTATCTTTCACCAACTCAATATACCAGTCACAAAACTCATTCCATATGAGTTCATACACACGTTGTCCTGCCAATGCCAAGTCAAACTTCTCCATTGTCCGGGTGGTATAAGAAACCGCTTCATTGACCCGATGAAGGATCCACCGGTCTTCGTCCTTCAAATCACGGGGAGACATTTCCATAAAATTCCCTTCCTCGTCTGTCAAATTCATGATTACAAACCGGGAGGCATTCCATAGCTTGTTGGCAAAATTTCGGGAGGATTCCAATCGATCCAGTTTAAATCTCATATCGTTACCAGGGGTCACTCCGGTTGTTAATGTGAACCGAAGAGCATCTGCTCCATACTCCTCTATGACCTCCAGGGGATCGATACCGTTCCCCAGAGATTTACTCATCTTCCGCCCTTCTCCATCTCGTACCAGCCCGTGCACGTACACATATCGGAAAGGGGCTTCCCCCGTGGCTTCCAGAGCGGAGAACACCATTCGAACCACCCAGAAGAAGATAATATCGTATCCGGTCACCAGTACATCCGTCGGGTAAAAATACTGGTAGTCCTCCGTCTTTTCCGGCCACCCCAAAGTGGAGAACGGCCATAGAGCAGAGGAAAACCAAGTGTCCAGAACATCTTCGTCCTGTTTTAAGGTTCCCCCGCATTTCTCGCAAGATGACGGCGCTTCCTTGGCTACCATCATATGATGACAATCATCACAATAATATGCCGGGATCCGATGGCCCCACCATAATTGTCGGGAAATACACCAGTCTCGAATGTTTTCCAACCAGTGTAAATAAATCTTCTCAAACCGGTCCGGAACGTGTTGAAGCTCCCCGTTTTTTGCCACTTCCATGGCCGGCTTTGCCAATTCTTCCATGGCCACAAACCATTGATCGGATAGCATGGGTTCCACTACGGTATTGCAACGGTAACAGCCTCCGGTTGGAATAACTTTCTCCTCCGTCTTCACCAAGTACCCCGCTTGCTCCAACTCTTTAATCCAGGCCTTTCGGCATTCAAATCGATCCATGCCTTCATATTTCCCCGCCAAGTCTGTCATCTTGGCATCCATACCAATACAGACAGGACTATCCAGCCCATGTCGTTGGCCTACTTCAAAATCATTGGGGTCATGAGCGGGAGTTATTTTCACCGCTCCCGTTCCCTTTTCCGGGTCAGGATAGGTATCTGCGATAACCGGGATTTCTTTTCCTACCACGGGAAGCAGCACCTTTTTCCCAATCAAGTGTTGGTATCTGGCATCATCAGGATGCACCGCTACTGCCACATCCGCAAACATGGTTTCCGGCCGGGATGTAGCGACTACCACACCTTCTCCCCCGTCTACCGCCGGGTATCTGAAATACCAATACAGCCCATTTTTGTCTTCGTGCTCTACTTCTGCGTCGGACAAAGCCGAGCCACATTCCGGGCACCAGTTGATAAGCCGATTCCCTCTGTAAATCAATCCCTTTTCATAAAGACGAATAAAAAATTCCGTGACCGCTTCATTACAGCCTGCATCCATAGTAAATCGTTCTCGTTGCCAATCACAGGAGTCTCCCAGTTTCCGACATTGTTGGGTAATTTTCCCTCCATACAATTCCTTCCACTGCCAGGCTCTCTTCAGGAATTCTTCTCTTCCAATATCTTCTTTTTCCAGGCCTTCTTCATTGCGCAACTTTTCCACCACCTTCACTTCAGTGGCAATGCTGGCATGGTCTGACCCCGGAACCCATAGGCTACTAAACCCTTGGAGCCGTTTGAATCGGATTAACACATCCTGCAATGTTTGGTCCAATGCATGCCCCATATGTAATTGGCCTGTGATATTCGGTGGTGGCATCACGATGGTAAAAGGTGTCTTATTGGGGTCCCTTTTCGCCGCGAAAGTGCCATGACTCTCCCAGGCCTGATAAATTCTGTCTTCGAATTCTTTTGGATCGTAAGTTTTTGCCAAGTTTTTTTGCATAATATATCTCCTTTTTTTATCTCAACCTGTTCCCTTTTGATAAGAGAATTTATGGTTTAATCTTCTTCTATCAACAGAACTTTCAAATGACCTAGACCCGTCTTCTTCGTTCCTTTGCCTTCTCCCGAACCGATAATTCTTCCAGGGGGCATGGTGCCTGGTTCGGCACCCAATCCCACTAAGACAGCCAGTCCGCTGGGGGTCAGTAATTCTTCCGACACGGTTCCCTTTTGAAACAAAAGTGAGCTTTGTTTCATGAGAGAGCGCACCGCCGGCACGGGAACTTCCATATCTCCGTGGCTGCATCTGACTTTCCCACTACCTACGGTTAGGGGTGAACAACATAGCCTTCCTACAGACAGACCATGATAAAAAAGGGCAATCCCTAGAATGTTATGGATTGCTTCACTGCGGCCCAGCTCATGAAGATGTAAATTATCTAATGTACATCCGTGAATCTGCGCTTCTACCCGCCCAATGGTTTGGTAAATTTTTTTCGCATACAATTTGGCCCTACCAGGAATGGGGGCATTATGAATCATCTTTTCAATCCTGCGATAGGACCGATGATGATAGGCTTCTTCGTGAGGGAAATAGCTTTGCAACTGATCCAATTCCTCATCAAAGGATAACCCCTGCCCTCTACTCAAATCCCGCAAAGCAGACCACATCATGTCGCCGGATGCACCGGCACTTCCATCCACATACAGTATGCCCATCCCCTACCTCATTGCTGCTTCCATCGTGTGCTCTAGAAGAAGGGCAGTAGTAACAGAACCCACACCGCCGGGAACCGGCGTAATGGCAGCCACAATTTTCTCCGCATCTCCCCAGTCAACATCTCCGCAAAGTTTACCTTGCTCATCAAAGTTAATGCCTACGTCCAACACAATCTGTCCCGGTTGAAGATACTCCCGGGTAACCGCCCTGGCTTTTCCCATGGCGGAAACCAGTATATCCGCGCGTTTAACCACTTCTTTCAGATTTTTGGTTTTACTATGACAGATGGTCACGGTGGCATTTTCTTTCAGAAGCATCATGGCCACCGGTTTTCCAATAACCTGACTACGTCCCAAGACCACTACGTTTTTACCCTCTAGAGGGATTTGATAATATGCCAATATCTTCATACAGGCCTGGGCAGTACAAGGTGGAAAAACCGAAACATCATCCCTAAATATTCCGGCCATAGAAAGAGGGGTGATACCATCTACGTCCTTTTTTGGACTTAAGGTGGATAAAATTCGTTGCTCCACCGAAGGATTCAACAGAGGACGAAAGACCAGAACTCCATGTACTGCCGGGTCCTCATTCAAATCTAGAATCAACCGCTCTGCCTGTTGGGGAGTCAAGTCCGGCGGCAATGCATGAGCTTCTACCCAGATACCCGCCTCTTCTGCCTTTTTTATGATGGATTTTTCGTAGGAAAGATCCTCTTCCTTCTCCCCCATTCTTAATATATCCAATCGAATCCGGCCCGGGAAGGAATTTCCTTTCATCCTTATATTTTCAATGATTTCAGCGCTCACAGCAGCGCCCTTCAAGTGTTGCGTCATATGGGACAACCTCCGTATGCTATTCTACCAAAAAAGCAGCGCCAATACAATTATATTGACGCTGTTTTTGTTCTTTTCTACCTCTTTATATGTGTTTTTTTATGGAAAATCATGAATTAGAACAATCCGCTGATTTTCCCTGTCTCATCCACATCAATCTCCTGAGCGGCAGGAGCCTTGGGTAGTCCCGGCATGGTCATGATATCTCCAGTTAAAGCCACTAGGAATCCCGCCCCGGAAGAAACCTTAATGTTCCTTATGGTAACCACAAAATCACGAGGGGCTCCCCGCAGGGAGGGATCGTCGGAAAAGCTATATTGGGTCTTGGCCATGCATATGGGCAATCCCCCAAATCCCAATGCCGTAAGCTGCTCCATTTGCTTTCTGGCAACCGGTAAAATGTTGATGTCCGATGCTCGATAAATCTTCATGGCGATGGAACGAATCTTTTCTTCCATCGATTCTTCCAGGTCATAACTATAGGAAAGAGTGCTGTCCTGTTCACAAAGTCGCACCACCTCTTCTGCCAGCGCCATTCCCCCTTCGCCCCCTTTGGCCCAAACCTGAGAAAGCGCCACACGAACTCCTAGCTCCTTGCACTTCTCTTCTACCATGTTCAGCTCTTTTTCCGTGTCTGTGGGGAATCGATTAATGGCCACCACTGCCGGTAGTCCATACACTTTCGTTATGTTTTCCACATGCTGAAGCAGGTTGGGCAATCCCTCTTCCAATGCTTTCAGGTTTTCCATGCCCAAATCCGCCTTGGCCACACCTCCGTGATGCTTAAGGGCTCGTACTGTTGCAACGATTACCACCGCATTCGGCTGTAGCCCCGCCATTCTACACTTGATATCCAGGAATTTTTCCGCCCCCAGATCTGCTCCGAACCCCGCTTCGGTCACTACGTAATCTGCCAGTTTCAACGCAGTCCGTGTGGCCATAATGGAATTACATCCATGGGCAATATTAGCAAAGGGTCCTCCATGAACAAAGGCTGGTGTATGTTCCAATGTTTGAACCAGATTGGGCTTCAACGCATCCTTTAGTAGCGCCGCCATGGCACCGTGGGCCCTTAGTTGCGCCGCCGTAACCGGCTGATCCTGGTAGTCGTATGCCACGATGATTTGTCCCAGCCGTTCCTTCAAATCTTTCATGTCTTTGGATAAACAGAGAACCGCCATGACCTCAGAAGCCACTGTAATATCAAAATGATCCTCTCGAGGCACTCCGTTGGCCTTACCCCCCAGCCCATCGGTAATATTTCGAAGCTGCCGATCATTCATATCCAGGCATCGATTCCAAGTGATTTTTCGCACATCAATTCCCAATGCATTTCCTTGGTAGATATGATTATCCAACATAGCTGCCAGCAAATTATTGGCGGCACCCACCGCATGCAAATCCCCGGTAAAGTGAAGATTAATATCCTCCATGGGAACCACCTGGGCATATCCGCCGCCGGCAGCTCCTCCCTTTACACCAAACACCGGTCCCAAGGAAGGCTCTCTTAAAGCCACAAAAGATTTCTTACCAATCCTCCGAAGTCCGTCCGCCAAACCTACCGTAGTGGTGGTTTTCCCTTCTCCCGCCGGAGTGGGTGTGATGGCCGTTACCAGAATCAGATTTCCATCCGGCTGGTCCTGTTTCTCTTGGAGAATCCCATAATCAATCTTTGCTTTATGGTTTCCATATAATTCTACGTATTTCTCCTGAATTCCCGCCGCCTCTGCAATTTCTTGAATCGGCTTCATAGGGGAACTTTGTGCGATATCGATATCACTTTTAAAGCTCATACTGGTCTCCTTTATCATAAATTTTGTCTATTATATACCTCACTTGCCATAAAGAGCAACTGCTATAGCGCTTACTTACATGGATAAGAGCGGTTTTTCAAAAAACTTCTTCGATGAATAGGGCATAAACCTTCCTTTAACAACCCTTCATAATGCTTCGGGGTTCCATACCCCTTGTTTTGATCGAAGTCATAGCCTGGATACTGCAAGTGATAGACCTCCATTTGGCGGTCTCGCGTTACCTTGGCTACAATGGATGCCGCCGCGATGCTGAGACAAGTGGCATCTCCTTTAATGATGGCTCTTTGAGGAATGGCCACCTCTTCCACCTCCATACCGTCTATCAGCAAATAATCCAGCTGAATTCCCTTTTCTGATAGCATACGATCGCAAGCCAGGATTGCTTGGGCCATGGCTTTTTTAGCCGCTCGTAAAATATTAATTTCATCAATGATATCCGGCTCCACTTGACCGATTCCGTATCCCAAGGCCCATTCACAGATGGATTCATACAATTCCTCTCGTCTTTTTGCCGGCACTTTCTTGGAATCATCGATTCCAAGTGCATAAAAATCTTCCGGAAGAACCACACAGGCAGCCACTACGGGGCCTGCCAATGGTCCCCGGCCGACTTCATCCACTCCCCCCACATAGGAAATCCCTTGCTGATGCATTTCGTCTTCCATCATTCTTAACTGCTGAAATCGAAGAGCCCATTTCTCTTCATATCTCATTGGCTCTCCTCCTCCATTTCCAGAGTGATGGTGCCTATCTGGCCGGAGCGAAATTCATCCAGTAGGGTTCGGGCCGTTCTCTGATAATCGAATCGTTTTCCCGCCTGAACATATCCCCTCTTGGTGGCAATATTTTCCAAAGTGGCCAAAGGTGTTTCAGATAGGGAATCCAATCGGTATCTGGTTTGCAAAAGCTGGGGATACTTCTCAGACAGCACTTCGATTAGCTCTAATGCCAGGGTTTCCAAATCCATAATTTCATCCTTAATGGATCCGCAAAAGGCCAAATTCCTTCCCACCTGGGGATCTTCAAACTTGGGCCATAGAATACCGGGAGTATCCAGCAGCTGCATGCCGTTTTCCATGGTAAGCCACTGCTTCCCCTTCGTGACACCGGGGCGGTCTCCTGTTTGTGTGCTTTTCCGCCCTGTCAATCGGTTAATCAGGGAAGACTTGCCCACATTAGGCACCCCCACAATCATGATACGAAAGGGTTTTTTCACCTGCCGTCCGGCATTCTTTTCCTCTCGATAGAAATCCAGCTTTTTGTAAAGCTCTTGAATGCCCTTCCCACTCATGGCATTCATGCGAACTCCTTCAACCCCTCTGTTTTGAAAGGCTTGAATCCATTGGTCCGTAGCGAATTTGTCCGCCAGATCGCTCTTATTAAACACCACAATTCTTCGCTTATTCTTGATTAACTCATCCAGAATAGGATTACGGGAAGATTGAGGAATGCGTGCATCTAGCACCTCCAAAACCAAGTCCACGGCCTTTAGGTTCTCTGATATGAGTTCTCTGGTTTTTTTCATGTGCCCGGGATACCAGTTGATGGTGCTCATATGTTTCTCTCCCTTCCCAAGGATTCTAAAACGATGAAAAAGGACCCATAGGGTCCTTTCAGAAGTTACTTCCATTACTTGGATTTGATCTTGGCTGCTTTTCCGGTTCTTTGTCTCATGTAGTTCAACTTTGCTCTTCTTACATCGCCCTTACGCACTACTTCGATTTTCTCGATTTTTGGTGAATGTAACGGAAAGGTCTTTTCCACGCCTACACCGGAAGCGATTCTTCTTACCGTAAAGGTTTCGCTGACGCCGCCATTTTGTTTTTTGAGAACAAATCCTTCAAATATCTGAATTCTTTCCCTGGTTCCTTCCTTAATCTTGATGTGTACTTTGACTGTGTCTCCCACACCAAACTCTGGAATATCTTTCTTCAGGTACTCTTGTCCTACTGCTTGCATAATATCCATTTGTTATTTCCTCCTCTCTCCCAAGACGTTCTTGAAGTCATTTTTTCCTCCAGAGGACCGCCCGTAATAACTTTGATATTATAGCATGGGTCACTTGGGAATGCAAACAATTTTTCCCAACTCCACTATGCCCGTGTTCCCAACTCCGCTATGCCCGAGGATGGGTATTGTCATATACGTCCTTGATTCGGCTTTTGGTGACTGACAGGAACACCTGGGTGGCCGATGGGTCTTCGTGGCCCAATAATTCCTGCAAGGATTTAATATCCGCTCCATTTTGTATCATATGCACGGCAAAAGAGTTGCGCAGTGTTTGAGGAGTTATATTACTTTCAATGCCTGCTTTTTTGGCATACTCTTTGATAATTTTCCACAAGCCTTGTCGTGTAATTCGATCACCGGCATAATTGACAAAAAGAGCCCTTTCTTCTTTGCCCTTTTCTTGATCTTTCCGAAGAAGCTTGGGCCTGGCATCGTACACATACTCCTCCAAGGCCGCTTTAGCGGGCCGACCCATGGGCACAATACGTGCTTTCCCATGTTCTCCCTTGCAAGTCACAAATCCCATTCTCAGATTGATGTCCTCTAAATTAGCTTCTGTAATTTCGCTGACTCGTATGCCAGTTGCATACAGGACTTCCAAGATTGCTCGATCCCGAACGCCCCGCAGAGACCCGTCGGGCAGTGACAATAGCTTGTCCATTTCTTCTACCGTAAGGTATTCTAATTCTTTTCGCTCAATCTTCGGTGATTTGATTCGAAGGGTAGGATTCTCTTTCACGTACCCCTTCTCTAACATGAATCGATAAAATGCGCGAAGGGACGCCACCTTCCGATTCACGGTAGCCGCGGATTTCCCTGTATTTTTCAGGTCCAGCAAATACCCCACCACCTCTGTATTGGTGGCGTTTTCCAAACCGATGATTTCCTTCTCCGCCAGTCGTCGTTGGAACTCCAACAGGTCTCTCCGGTAAGCCTCCCTTGTGTTCTTGGCTTTCCCTTGTTCCTCTGTTAAATATCCCATAAACTCTTCCAGATAGGCTTCCATAAGACAATGAACCTCCCTATTTACGCCTCCCATGACCCGGGAGTGCCCCTATTATATCTCACCCTCTTTCGGTTTACAATAACAATTATGCTTTTATAGCCATCTTATTTTTTTCATAGGCCAATAATATAATCAGTGCCGTCTTAGCATCCACAATTTCTCCTTGAAGGGCCATTTCTCGCAATTTATCCAAGGGCCATGTTTCCACCACAATGGCTTCATTATCATCAAAGGATGTCTCCCCGGGTGTCAACTCCGTGAGAAAAAATAAATGAAGTTTTTCTGTAGTATATCCGCAGCTGCTATAGTAGGCACCCATATACTCAATGGTTGCCGCCTGGTAACCCGTTTCTTCCTTCAATTCCCGAAGAGCCGCCGATTCCAATTCTTCCCCCGGTTCCAGCTTTCCTGCCGGCGCTTCAAACACCACCTGGTTCACAGCCTTGCGATACTGTCGAATCATAACCATCTGTTCATCGGGAAGCACCGCTGCCATCACCACACCACCGGTGTGTTCCACAATCTCTCTTTCGGAAATTTCACCATTCACCGCTAATACCCGATCTTTCCGAAGGTTTAATATTTTTCCTCGGTAAATCATTTCGGAGTGGATGGTTTTTTCCTCAAACGTCATTTTGACCTCTCTTCTTTCTTTCATAACAATTACTCGGTACGGTTCATGATTTTGGATTTCTCCACCGCTGCCTGAAATGCCTCTTTCACATTGTCCTTAAATCCATTTTCAAAAAGTGTATTCACTGCCTCGATGGTGGTCCCTCCCGGAGAGCATACATTCAGGCAAAGCTGCTTTGGTTCCACTCCCGTTTCCAGCACCATCTTGGCTGCACCCAGTACCGACTGGGCCGCAAATCGTGTGGCCATCTCCTGGTCCATTCCATTATTCACGGCACCTTCAATCAAGGCTTCAATATAGAGATATGTGTATGCCGGAGAACTGCCACTGACACCAATGATGCAGTGCATCCATTCTTCCGGAATCACCTCCGCTTTTCCCACACTACGAAAGATTTCCATGGCTTTCTCCAAGTCATGATTGGAAACATTCCGATTGGGGCTCACTGCAATCATTCCCTCTCCTACCATAGCCGGTGTATTGGGCATGATGCGGATAATTTTCGCCGACAAAGGGAGAATCTTTTCCATATATTCCAAAGATATGCCTGCTGCCATAGAAATCAAGATTTTACCTGCCGCCCAATTCTCTTGTACCAAAGGCATCACTTCTCCGTAGCTGTCTGGTTTTATGGCCATGAGAATGAGATCGTTATGCGCCACCAATTGGCCAATATCTTCTGTAGTTTTCACCAACAATAAATCTTCCCAGTTTTTCCGACGTTCCGGGTCTTTGTCACAAACCATGATGTCACGGCTCTCATATTTCCCGGATTCTACGCACCCTTTCAGGAGTGCACCTCCCATATTACCGGCTCCGATGAATCCTATCTTCATATTCATCCACCCCCTCATTTTCCAAAGAAAACAGTTCCAATTTCCTGGCCTTACGAATCACGTTTTTCTTTCTTCCATTCAGTAAAATCATAGGTATACCATATTCATTCACACGGCGGGCGGCCTCAATTTTAGTGAGAATGCCTCCTGTCCCAAAGTCACTCTTCCCCAGTACATCGATTTCCTCTAAAAGCCCGTCAATATCCCAGACTTCTTCAATTAATGCGGCGTCTTCGTATCGTTTTGGGTCCTTATCATAGACGCCATCGATGTCCGACAGCACAATCAAACAATCCGCGTTCCATAAATTGGCAGCCGACGCGCTCAAGGTGTCGTTGTCTCCAATTTTTATTTCGTCCACCGACACACTGTCATTCTCGTTTATAATGGGGATAACCCCTTCATCTACCAAAGTAAACAGTGCATTTCGTATATTCAATGTTCGATGTTGATCCGAAAAATCCTCTCGGGTCAACAGAATCTGGGCCACATGAACACCGTAATCCCAGAAGGCTTCCTTGTACGCCATCATCAATTCCACCTGCCCGATTGCACACAATGCTTGTTTATAATTAATATCGCCTCTTCGGGTCCACTTGTTGATCGCGCCTACTCCACATATACCTGCACCGGAAGACACGATAACGACTTGTTTTCCCATCCGAACCAACTCGGCTGCTTGCTCCACGATTTCGTGAAGAACCGCTTTGTCTACCATTCCATTTGGATCCGAAAGCACATTACTCCCGATTTTTAAGACGATTTTTTTACTCCCCTTTATCAGATCTCCCATTGATTCCATCGTTGTCGCTTCCCTTTCTTATCAATCCCCCAACAAGCCTTGTTGCAACGGCTTTCGGCTGCGATTATAGTACCACATTCTCCATGGTTTCACAAGCGGCCACTCTTTTCAAATATATTGGGTGGACTCTATACCATTTTGCGGTCTCACTTCTACTTTATTGTGGCCTTCATCCCACAGATATGTTGTTTCTCCCCGCTTTCCGCAAATAATTCCAATAATTTTGCGCAAGTTGTTGCATTTATCCGAACATTCGACTATAATTCAATTGTGGTTATCCCCCTGATAACCTCATTAATCTCTAATCCCAATACCCCTTTTGAACAAAATAGACTGCAATTGCGGTCTATTTTGTTTTTTGTCTCTCCATGATATAATGCATCCATGAAAAAAATCATTCAACCATTTCCAGAGCCACTACCCATGAATCAGGAATTATCCACCTATTTTTCAGGATGCAAAATAGGAGTTCTTGACATAGAAACCACTGGCCTGAGCCCCTTTCGAAACAAAGTGATTCTGGGCGGATTCATTTCTTATGAACCTTCCGGCCAAGGAATCTTCCATCAATATTTTGCAGAGAATCCTGCAGAAGAACCCCTCCTGATAGAGACTTATTTGCATGCTATGAAAGACCTGGATGTTATTATCAGCTACAACGGACGGGGTTTTGACTTGCCTTTTTTAGAAGCAAGGGCCAAGGCCCTAAACATTCCCTTCCTGGGATGGCCTTATCATCTGGACCTATATCTTCTCATCCAAAAGTCTTCCGATTTAAGAAAGCGCCTTCCCAACCTAAAGCAAAAAACCGTAGAGGATTATCTGGGTCTATGGGTTCACCGGGAAGATCGCATCAGCGGAGGGGAAAGTGTTTCTCTATACGAAGAATACTTAGTATCAGGAGAAAAAGCTCTTGCGGACAAGGTGCTGCTTCACAATCAGGATGACTTAAAGCAGCTGAGTCGTTTATTGAAGATTACAGAAAAGTGTGATCTGGCCCAAGGGTTGTTTCATCTGGGCTTCCCTGTTTCATCAGAGCTGTTTGTGACCCAGATTCTCTTTCGCTCTCATTACTTGGAGGTGGAGGGAATTCAGCGTCGAAACCCCATAGGTTACTATTCCTTTGGTAACATGGATCAAAGTGTAAAAATCGCTTTTGATGGAACGGAGAATAAATTTCATTTGGCCTTTCCTCTTTTTCGAAAGGCCCAAGGGCTTTTCGTAGATTTACTCAGTCTGGGTTTACCCCAGGAAGCGTTTGAAAACCAGGAAGGGTTTGAAAGTGGATTCCTTATCCTGAGAGAAAAGGAAAACACCAATTACCCCTTGATTAACCAATTAATACGACAATTAATCCTAAAGATCCGAAAAGAAATGGAGGAATAATAGATGGAAATGATACACCTGGCCCAACAGGTCAAGGACAGCAGCTTCCCATTGGCCGCCACCTCAGCACAGCTTCGCAACCAGGCTTTGGACAAAATGGTCCAGTATTTATCCCAAGAGCAAGAAACCATCTTCCAAGCCAACGAAAGGGATTTGGCATGGGGAAGAGAAAACCAACTTCCCAGTCCTTTGCTGAACCGACTGAAATTCGACTCACACAAGCTGAGAGAAGTAACGGAAGGCATTCAGGGGCTCATCCAAATGGAAGATCCTCTCCATAAAATATTGTTAAAACGGCAGGTGGACCAAGGTCTTTTGCTGGAAAAAGTTACCTGCCCCATTGGTGTAATTGGTGTGATTTTTGAATCCCGGCCGGATGCCTTGGTTCAAATTGCCGCATTGTGCATAAAAAGCGGCAATGGTGTTTTGCTAAAAGGGGGAAGCGAAGCGGCCCATACCAACCGGGCATTGTTTGAAATCATAGAAAGAGCCGGGATAGATGCCGGTTTACCGGATCATTTCGCTCTATTGGTGGAAACCCGGGAAGATACACGGAAAATGTTGAAATGGGAGCATTGTATTGACCTCATCATCCCGAGAGGCAGCAACGAGTTTGTCCGTTTTATCCAAGATCATTCCCGTATTCCCGTCATGGGCCATGCCGATGGAGTTTGCCATATCTACGTAGACGAAACCGCAGATTTGCAGAAGGCCCTTCCCATCATCTGGGATAGTAAAACACAATATGTGGCCGCCTGCAATACGGTGGAAACCTTGCTGGTTCACCAAAAATTAGCGCCTATTCTTCTCCCTTTATTAAAGGAGAAAATGAAGGGAGTGGTACAACTTCGAGGATGCCCTCAAACGAGAGAGATTATCTCCGTGATGGAGTCGACACCAGAAGATCACGCCACAGAATACTTGGATTATATTCTCTCGATAAAGGTGGTGGGATCCCTGGAGGAAGCCATTCACCATATCAATCAATTCGGATCTCATCACACGGATTGTATTATTACAGAGGACTCCCATCGGAAAGATCAATTCTTTTCACTGGTAGACTCTGCTGGAGTGTACCAGAATTGTTCGACTCGTTTTGCCGATGGATTTCGGTACGGCTTTGGCGCGGAGGTAGGTATTTCTACCGGCAAGCTCCATGCCAGAGGTCCGGTAGGGTTAGATGGTTTGGTTACATATAAGTATCAATTAACAGGACAGGGTCATGTGGTAGCAGATTATGCGGAAGGAAAAAAAGCCTTTCATTTCAAGGATTTCTAATAGGCAGAAGTGCAATGGACTACAAAGCAAAACAATGCCGCTTCTCTCGGAGCGGCATTGTTCATTTGCTCATCCATTCAACTTCTTCGTTGGTAGCTTTACCGATATCGAGTACCAGTAGCCTCCGGATATGCATCTCTGTCCCATTCATGGGTTTTTGCCAGGAACTCCGATGTCACATTGAAATATTCATGAGAAACTTTTGCGCCTTGATCCGGAATCGGATCGTCCCAGGTCACATCTACCATGTACCATTCTCCAGATAGAAGGACCATGTTCCAAACGTGCTTTTGCCCGGAAGATTCCCCCCTCACCATCCGGGAAGAAATACCCATCTTTTGCATCATCAAATCAAACATTTCCGCATACCCTTGGCAAATTCCTTTTTCATAGTAAAGAAGACCCTCTACCGATTGACTGGGATGCTCCAAATCATACACGGTTACCGAGGTATCATATTGGTAATTGCGCACCATGTAGTCATGTATCGCCTTTTCCTTCTCAAAAGTGTTCATATCCGAGATGATAATATCTCTCAAGATATCGCTGAGCATCAAGTTCAGCTCTTTTGCTTTCTGAGAAGCATAAAGGGAAGTGGATCCCGGATTTTGAATCAATGCTTGGATTTGCGTATGAACCGAGTAGGTCATTCTCACATCCAATGCTTCATTAACCGCATCATAAAGGTAATACACACTCTTGATTCCATTGTCTACTGCAAAAGAGCTGGTGAGAAGTTCATCATAAACCCTTCGAGGAACCTCCAAAGACAGGGAAGGCAACAAACTTCTTTTGGCTTCCAGAATGACGGATTGGGCAACTTCTACACTGTCGATCCTCATGCCGGGTATATACTCACTGCCAGGTTCTCCTACCTGTTCTCCATTTACCTCATCCAACATTCGAACGGACATGGCGATGGTTTGCTCTCGAGTGGTCATTCCTTTCGGCGTGAACCGATTATTCCCGGTGCCTTGGACGAATTCTTTGTAAACCATATAATAAATCGAAGGACGGGCATATGTGCTAATTTGGGAGTCGTCTTCGAAAAGACGCACACCGGTAGCGGTTAAACGATTCCCTGTGGATTTGGTGTATAGTCTAGTCAGCATAGTAGCGGCTTGCTCTCGGGTCAATGCCCCTTGAGGATCAAACAACCCATTTCCCACTCCTTTGACAATTCCCAGGGAGTAAGCTTTTAATACCGAAGAATCTTGGGTGTCCGAAAAAGGATTGGTTGTGGGTGTTGGTACCTTGGATCCTTTCATGCTTTCATATAGCTTCACCGTAACCTGGGCAAATTCCAGACGAGTGGTCATCTGATTCATGTTTTGGTTTTCAAAAGAGGCAGGGAGAATGTCATATGAGATTCCTTTGCTCATGCTTTCCCTTGCCCAGGATGACACGTAACCAGGTGTAACAGCGGCCCATGCCATGGAAGT
Source organism: uncultured Oscillospiraceae bacterium (assembly GCA_964450985.1). Taxonomy (GTDB): domain Bacteria; phylum Bacillota; class Clostridia; order Peptostreptococcales; family Anaerovoracaceae; genus JAAZGD01. The sequence continues at coordinate 19,534 of CAYVFH010000013.1, forward strand.
GCTGGAGATTACCAATGACAAAACGACCATTGTAATGAGGGATATTTTGTTGTTTTTCCTAGATTGCATCATGAGTGTTCGCTCCTTTATTCATACCTTTGGAAATATAGGGAACTCGGCGTAATGCCCCCGTGGGACAAACCTTGAGGCAATTTCCACAGCGTATACAATCCACACTATTGGGGGTCTCATACGTGGGTATGTGGAACTGACAAGCCTGCTGGCATTTTCCACACCGAATACACAACTCCGGGTCCACTTCAAATCGATACAAAGAGATTGGATTAAATCCTCCGTAAATCGCACCAAGCGGGCAAAGATACCGACAAAAAGGCCGATATATCATAAGAGAAAGAAAAATGATTCCAATTAGAATAAATGATTTCCAGGCAAACAGCCAACCGATGGCTTCTCGAATTCCCTGGTTCAAAATTCCCAGAGGCCAGCCAGCCATTAATGTGCCGGAAGGACAAACATACTTGCAGAACCAGGGATCTCCACCTCCAAAATCCCCTACTACAAATGCGGGAAGGAGAAATACAAAAAAAACCAAAAGGAGGTACTTGATTTTTTTTAACAGCCACTCTCCCGGCAACTTGTCCATTTTCTTATAGAAGGGAATTTTATGAACCAAATCTTGGAACAGCCCGAAAGGGCATAAGAAGCCGCAAACAAATCGTCCAAGCAGTGCGCCTACCGCCATAAAGAATCCAATCAAGTAAAAAGAAAGAATGGTGCCTCGTTCCGAAACCACCGCTTGAAAGGCGCCAATGGGGCAAGATCCCAATGCCCCCGGACAGGAATAGCAGTTCAATCCGGGAACACAAATCACTTTTCCATTGCCCTGGTATATAGTGCCCTCCAAAAACCCTTTATAATAACCATTGGTAATGGCGAAAAAGGCCAATTGGATAATGGATCTTTTCTTCTCTTGCTTTGCCACATTGGCATCCCTTGGACGAAGGCTTCTCATCTCAACCAATCCCAATACATTCCAAGCAGATTCGTATGGCCTTGGTGAATACCACCGCCGCTTCTCCTCTAACTACACCAAAAGTGAGTAGAGCCAACCCAATCCCTAATATGGCTACCGGAATGGCTCTTCCATGCCTCGTTCGAAGCAAGGCCCACTTGTTCAATTTATCGTTTGCATCACTGGAGATATTCATGGATGATTTCTTCCCACTCCTCTTTGGTATGACTCCCATAACTGATTTTCGTAATCACATTCCCCTGACTATCCACCACAAAAGATGCCGGAATCGCACTAATATTTCTTACAACCGAGGATACAATATTTTTTGAAGACAGTAAATGCATGAAATCTGCTCCGGTACCATCCGTTATCTCCATAGCCTTGGCAATGTATTCCGGCTTTGGTGTATAATCACCGTTCTGAACATCAATCATGATTCCAATCACATTGACCCCTTGAGGTTCATACTCCCGATAAATTTCTGCCAAGGTTGGCATAGCTTGAATGCAGGGATTGCAATAAGTGCCCCACACATCCACTATAGTAATGGTATAATCCTGAAAGATAGTGGAATCCACCACATTCCCATATAAATCCAGGGTCTTCATGTTTTCCAGCCCCGTAGATCTACCCTCTTCTACCGGGACAGCGGCGGTTTCAGTCCAACTCACATCATATTCCAAGGAATCCGGGGTGCCTTCATCCTGAGACTCCGGACTTTGCCCACATGACACCATAACCAACAAGGAAATAATCAGAAGTAGAAAAACCCCCCACACCCTTTTACTTCCGCTGTATTCTCTCTGTTTCTTTCTCAACATGACGGTCTCCTTTTCTCACAAGGTATTTTTACTACCTATACCCGTCGAAAGAAGACCCTAAACCTTCGTTATCGGATATTCTTCCCCAGATAGGTTACATAGTCACAAGATGGGTACTGATTGAACTCCCATTGATGGTCTTTCTTCATTTTCTCGTCATCCACATTGTAGTATTGATAGGATACGCGACTCCCACCATCGGGAACCGGATCATTCCATGTGGTATCCACATGATAATACTCTCCATAAATACCTACCATGTTCCAGGCATGTCCTCCTCCGGAAGCGGAACCGTAAACGATATCACAATAAATATCCGCATTGAGGCTCAATGCACAGAACAACTCCGCGTATCCCTGGCAAACACCGGTTCCGTTGTTGAGAAGTCCGGAAAGAGAATACGCATCCGCATATTTTTCCGGGTTCAGTTCCGCCCGTTGGTCATAGGAATGGTTTTTCACCACGTAATCATGTATAACCTTCTCCCTTTCATAAGCCTTCATTCCCGGAGAAAGAATCTCATTTAAAATTTCCCCCAGCCTTCCATAAATATATAAAGCCTCTTCGGACACCCTAGTGTGATCCAACTGAGGATTTAAAGTCAGGGCAATGACTTCCCCTCCCTTGGAATACTCCAAAAAACACCGAAACTGTTGATGGATGGTCCCGTAAGTATATGACATGGACCGAATCTCCGTATGCATCAGCAGATCCGCTCCCAAGGAGTCGATTTCTTCTTCTAATTCGGGGCTCATGGTCAGGACGATGGATGGCATCAAATGATATTGGGCAACCACCAAAACCTCTCGCAATTCTGACATGGAATGAACTGCCATCCCGGAATAATAATCCAAAGACGGGGCAAAGGCAGAATTGGAACGGAAAAGTTCTTCCAGCATCCGCAGCGCCAAAATAATGCCTTGCTCTCGAGTCAGATTTCCCTTGGGATTAAACTGTTGGTCTCCCATCCCTTTGATGATATCTCGACTTGCCATGAAATATACTGCGTCCTGCGCCCATCCGTCAATTTCCCAGTGATCCGTAAAGTAATCATCGGTAAGTGCGTATATTGGTTCTCCAAGAAATCTTTCATATAAACGGCTCATCATGGTGGCCGCCGTTTGGCGGTTCAAGGGCGCCTCCGGCTGATAAAGATTTTCACCTACCCCATTGACCACACCCAGTTTCCAAGCTTGAATCACATCGGAGTCCCTGGTATCCAGGAAGGGCGACTCCTCGTTTATTGTGATTTCCCGGTTGGTTTCCTCTCGCCAC
>CAYVFH010000014.1:0-8306 GCA_964450985.1 uncultured Oscillospiraceae bacterium
CATCGATTCGTTGAAATATATCCTTTTGAATATTACAATGAGGCCATGGCCCGTTTTCTCTTTTACTACATTCTCATGAAGGAAGGATACCCTCCCTTCGCCATTAGTCTCAGCGAAACGGAATACAACAACTCTCTGGCAAGGTACTTCCAAAACGAAGATATCCAACCCTTCTATCAACTGATGGAACGAAGCCTGTACCATAAAATGGAGGTTCTGATTCAGCTGACCAGAATTGACTAGAGCCGAGGGACATGGTATGACCAATGAATGCCCCATCCACTACAATAAAAAAGTGCCTTTCGGCACTTTTTTCTCTTTTATACGGGATACACCTTGTCTTCGTGATTAATCATGCTGGAATCTAATTCTAACAACCGACCCTCTCTTTTCTTGAAAAACTCCTGGGCAGGACCCGGGAACAAGGCTTGGGTCAGTACATCTTCTTCCTGAATCATCCACGGAGCCGCCTGCTTTTTGATTTCCGCTAACTCCGGCTTAATTAAATCTGCAGGGCGCACTGTGATCTGCTCTTCGTCTCCGATAATCTTCTTCACAATCTCTTCTTTGATGGGCACTGTAGTCTTGCCGTACATTCCCTTCACTAACATCTTCACTTCGTTGGGTACCATTTTATATCTTTCCCCGGTAACAATATTCAAAACGGCTTGTGTACCAACGATTTGACTGGTAGGTGTTACCAAAGGCGGATATCCCAAATCTTCTCTCACTCTGGGGACTTCCTTCAACACTTCATCAAATTTATTCATGGAGTTGGCTTGCTTCAACTGACTTACCAGATTGGAAAGCATTCCCCCGGGAATTTGATACATCAAAGTGTTGATATCCACACCCATCAGTTTCGGGTCCATCAAACCGGATTCAATATATCGGTCTCGAATGGGCTTGAAGTATTCTGCCACCTGATCCAACAGGTCCATATCCATCCCGGTATCGTACTCCGTTCCTCTGAACGCGGCCACCATGGGCTCCGTGGAAGGCTGGGATGTACCTTCGCCAAACGGCGAAATTGCAGTATCTATAATATCCACGCCGGCCTCTGCCGCTTTCAAATATGTCATACTGCCTAACCCACTGGTGGCATGGGTATGCAACTCCAAAGGTATTTTAATGGCACTCTTAATATCCTTCACTAGCTGGTACGTATTAAACGGGTCCAGCAAACCAGCCATATCCTTGATACATATGGAATCTGCCCCCATGCTTTCAATCTCCTTGGCCAATTGAATAAATACCTCATTGGTATGCACCGGGCTGATGGTGTAGGAAATGGCACCCTGTGCTTTCCCACCGTACTTTTTGGTGGCTCGTATAGCCGCTTCCAAATTGCGGGTATCATTAAGAGCATCAAAAATTCGAATGATATCAATCCCATTAGAAATGGCCTTGTTGACAAATTCATCTACCACATCATCGGCATAGTGTTTGTATCCCAATAGATTCTGTCCTCGAAGCAGCATCTGAAGATTTGTTTTTGTGATAATTTTGCGGAAGGTCCGCAGACGATCCCAAGGATCTTCATCTAAAAATCGTAAACACGCATCGAAAGTGGCTCCGCCCCACATCTCCAGTGCATGGTATCCTGCATTATCCATGGTCTCCAATATGGGAACCATTTCCTCCGTTCTCATTCTCGTGGCAATCAAGCTTTGATGGCCATCTCGTAACCCGGTTTCCGTAATTTTTACTTTTGCCATTTATGATGTCCCTCCTTCAAATATAGCTCGCTATATCCCCCATACTCTTTTCATCAGGCTCTGATTCCCTGATTTTATTTTTGTTTTGTGAAACGATACCACAACTAAACCCCTTTTGTAAACCCATATTTATATATTATTCACCCCTATACACTCCCGATTTCCCGCCGGTTTTTTCCACTAAGCGGATGTCCGTAATACGCATTCCCCGGTCGATGGCCTTACACATATCATAAATTGTCAATGCCGCTACCGCCACGCCATGAAGTGCTTCCATTTCAATGCCTGTTTTCCCATAGGTTGTAGCCTTCACTGTTATATGGATTGCAGAGGCTTCCGCGTCGGGAAGTAATTCCATTTCTACTCCTGTTATGGGAATGTTGTGGCACATGGGAATGGTTTCCCATGTTTTTTTCACTGCCATGATTCCCGCAGTTTGTGCTACGGAGAGTACATCTCCCTTTTTCATGCCGCCTTGAATAATTCGTTCCAAGGTCTCCGGGTTCATGTATATCGTTCCTTTGGCCACCGCCGAACGATGGGTGTCTTCTTTCGGTGTCACATCCACCATTTTCGGTCGTCCCTGGGAATCCATATGTGTTAGTTCCTTCATATTTTTACCCTCCGATTTTGTTCATATTTCGATCCACGGATTTCTTGCCTGGCGACAAATGGTGCCGCTCCTCCTTGGATAAAATTCCCTCTTCTAAGGCCTTTTTTACCCCATCTTTTCTACTTGTGGTATCTTTTTCCCCTACCCTTAATGCCGGTTTGAGATCAAATTCCTGATTGGAATGAAGGCAGGTTTTCAACTTTCCATCCGCAGTAACTCTCACTTTGTTGCAAGTTCCACAAAAGCAATGGCTAAGAGGACTGATAAAGCCAATTCGACCTCGGGCACCCGGGTAAGTATATAGTTCGGCTACGCCTGTTTCTTTTGGTATAGCATCTACTGGCCGCAATGCCGGCAACATTTTCATCATATCATCCCTTGACATATATTGTGTTGAAAGCGGTTCATTCCCGGAAAAGGGCATCAACTCAATAAACCGTACTTCAAAGGGATGCTGCATGGTTAACTGAACAAAGTCAATGATTTCATCATCATTCACTCCCTTCATGATAACCACATTTAGCTTAATTGGTGTCAGCCCCGCATCAGTAGCCGCATTGATTCCCGCATATACATCGTCAAGATTCCCCAGTCTGGTAATTTCCCGAAATCGGCTATGACGCATAGAGTCTAAACTGATATTCACCCGGTCTAACCCTGCTTTTTTCAAAGGTGCTGCCAAATCGCCCAGCAAAGCTCCGTTGGTAGTCATGGTTAGTTCTTCCACTCCGGGAATCTCTTTTAAGCGCTTCACAAAATCCACCACACCTTTTCGGACAAGAGGTTCCCCGCCCGTTAATCGGAATTTATGTATTCCCAGCTCCGTGGCCGCCCGAACGATGATCTCCATTTCTTCAAATCTCAAAATATTTTCATGACCCACATCTGGAATGCCTTCCTCCGGCATACAGTATTGACACCGGTAATTGCATTTATCCGTAATGGACAGTCTCATATACTGTATTTCCCGACCATAATGATCAATCATAATGTGGCCCCTTCTATCTTCTGTCACTGTCATTTAATATCTGCCTTAATGTTCCTGAACTTGATTGTTCTTGATTTTTTCCGCTAGGTTCTGCCTTCAAATAGATAGCTGAACCACTAGCGACCAGTTTGTTCGTTTTCGCGCTTCTTCCTTCCAGACTATAATGGGAGACTCGTTTCCCCATAGAAACCACCCTAGCTGTAACAAGAAGTTGCTCCTCCAAAAGGATAGGTTTTAGATAGTTAATGTCCAGACTGAGGGTCGGTATATAATGAGTATTTGTATAAAACCGAGCCAAGGCGGACACGGTAATATCAAAAGCAACCGCCACCAATCCCCCTTGTAAAAATCCGGCCCTATTTGCTTGCCATGGCATCAGCGGGAATCGAAAAGTCATGAATTTCTCCTCAAAGGAATACGCCTCAATCTGGCTCTTCATCAACCCATTGATACTATCCTTTTGCTCTATATTATTCTCATACAGGGTTTTCTCGATATACTCCCCCATTTTTTCTTGAGAACTCACTGGTCAACCTCCTTGAACAAATTCCCGAGCCATATATAAGTCATGACCCCGCTCATTGTAAAAAGGGCCTCGGCCCCTTTATCTTATACCATTATATATGAATACGGCCTCTTTTTCTACTGTTTTCCGGATTGCCTACTCCACCCTTCCCTTTTGTTTCTCCACTCACCTCGGGTTGGAAGAATTTACAAATTATTAACCAGAATGACCTTTTGCTTTTAACATAAGTTCTCCATAATAAACACATACCCGATGAAAAACATCAAACATAATAGTTATGAAATCGCACGGCCTTTCACCATATCTCCTTAAAAAATGTGAACGCCGCAGCATAAGATTTCGTGAACTATATATTCCACAACGGGGGTCAGCGGTTGTAGAAAACAAGAGATATATTTCCGTAGTTGACGGCGTGACTTTTGCCAAGGGTACTTTCATCCGTATAACGGCAATCACAGGATCGTCCCCGGTAATCCCTTGAAATGGAAGCATTGAAAGAACCCGATGCAGCCAACAACCCCATCAGAAACATTGATGCAGCCGATTAAACCAACCGATTCCGTTCCTCCCCTCGAAGATAAGCCTTCCAGTTTTCCAGTGCTTCCGCCATAAGCTTCTCTCGGGTTTCCAAGGGTACCCAGGCATGATGAGGTGTAATGATGCAATTAGGTAGGCCCATTAAGGGGCTCTCCTCTTCCTTCTTAGGTGGTTCCACTGTGAGTACGTCGATGGCAGCGCCTCTGATTCCCCCACTCTTTAAAGCTTCAGCCAAGGCGTCTTCGTCAATCAATCCGCCTCTTGCGGTGTTGATGAGAAAGGCGTCCTTTTTCATTTTAGAAAGGAATTCCCCATCGATCATTTTTTGATTGCCTTCCGTCAACGGACAATGAAGAGATATCACATCCGCACCCATCACAGCCTCTGGATTTTCGCGATATCTCACAACCTTCATTCCAAAAGCCTCCGCCACTCTTGCCACATTTTTCCCAATCGCCCCATAGCCCACAATTCCAATGGTCTTTCCGTTCAATAAGGATAGCGGTCTTTCCCAAAAACAATCGTCTGGGTTTTCTGCCCAAGCCCCTTGCTGTACTCGCATATTGTGAAACCCCACTTGATTTGTTAATTCAAGAAGAAGCGCAATGGTATGCTGTGCTACTGCATCCTCCGCATAACAGGGCACATTGGTTACTGCAATTTCCTGCTCTTCTGCGCTCTCCAGATCCACATGGTTATACCCGGTGCACAGTATTCCGATATACTTCAGCTTTTTTGCCTTCTGTATCATCTCCCGATCCAAAGCCACTCCATTCACCCATATGGCATCAGCATCTGACATTCTCTGAATGGCCTGCTCTCTACTGGAACGGTCATATACAACCAATTCCCCTTCTTCCCGAAATGAATCCCAGGACAAATCTCCAGGGTTGGTGGTGTATCCATCCAATATCACTAATTTCATATCTTTTGCCCCTCTCTCGTTTTTCGAATAACCGGCATCAATCGCTTCGCCAAGATAGCCGCTAGTACTCCAGTAATAGCATCTCCAGGAATAACCATGGCAAAACAATAAAGAAACAACGCACCAATCCCTATGGGAATGTGAATCACATAGTTTGAAATCACATAAAAATATATAGCACCCATGATATAAATAATCAGAACCCCTATTCCAACTGCCACAAGCAACCGTTTGAAGGAAACTTTGTGATTCGATTGCCCCGACCAGGCAATTCTGCCTGTGGCATAGGCACCAAAACAAAACCCGATAATATAACCGAAAGTGGGCCTAAATATGTACCCAAAGCCACCACCTTCTGTAAATACCGGCACCCCGAATAGCCCCAATAGCAAGTAAAGCAAGGCACTATATGCGCCCCAGCGGGGTCCTAACAACAAACCTGCCAACACCACAAAAAACACCTGGAACGTAATGGGTACCAGAGGAGTGGGAATCCGCACGTAAGCTCCAACTGTAATCAAGGCAGTGAACAGCGGAATCAACGTGATGCCTTGAATACTCATTCCCTTATAATTCCCTTTTATCAGATGGTTCATTCTTCTTTCTCCCTATTGCGAATGCTTACTTCTCCTGACAGAAGTACCTCTTCCTGCCCGTTTTCCTTGGTGACCACCAACCGGCATTGATCATCGATTTCTACGACACTGGCCTTCTCTTGGGTTCCATCCCCCCGGTGAATCCAAACATCTTTTCCCGTCACCATGGATCGAGATCGATATCCTTCTAAAAATTTCTTTTCCCTAAGCCCCAGATATCGTATCCAAAATGCAGTTAATACGGCGGCCACTAGCTTATTCTTGATATCTATCGGGAATTCATCATTCTTAAAGACTGCCCCTGCAATCCCATTTAAAGCCTCTGGAAATCCCTCTTGGGGCTCCTTCATGTTAATTCCAATTCCCAGAACCCCATACTCCAATCCTCCGGTTTCCAAATCCATAGCAGCCTCTGTAAGAATTCCACATACCTTCCGGCCATCCATATAGATGTCGTTGACCCATTTGATCTGCGTATCTTTGCCAGACACCGTCTCGATTGCTTCACAAACCGCTACTGCAGCGGCAGCTGTGATAAGCACCGCATCCTGCATCTGAATTTTGGGTCGAAGCAATAGGCTGAAATAAACCCCGGAGTCCCCGGGAGAGTAGAAGGTTCTTCCCATGCGCCCCTTCCCGGCATCCTGTCTCTCAGCAACGATCACTCGTCCCTCCATGCCTTTTTCATTCTTCAATATTTGATTGGTGCTATCTACTTCTTTTCTTACCTCTACGGAGAACACCGAAGATAAGTCTCCTAAATATTTCATGATTCCCTGGGGAGATAAAATATCCGAGTCTTCTTGTAATTGATAGCCCTTCCCCGAGATTCCTTGGATGGGGTATCCGTCTTCTTGTAGCCTTTTCACCGCTTTCCATATGGCATTTCGGCTTACTCCAAGAAAATCCGCTAACTCCTCCCCGGATAAATATTGTCCCCGCTTTTCTTCCAACAAGAATAGCAATTGATCTTGAACTCGCATGAGAAACCCTCCCGTTCGAACCACACAAACTACTAAGAAGATACCAATAAAAAACATCATTGTCAACCATTAATACTTATATGGGTGACAACGATGCCATTGCATATATATTCAACTCAAGAAAAAGATAACACTCCCACTAAGGCCTGCAACAAGGTGTTACCGGGCGAAAGAACGGGCTGGTATTTTCCCCCTCTTCTATCTGATTGATGAGAGTGTATGGGCTGGGCATTTCATTGTTCGCTTGAGAATACGCCACCATTCCACCGATGGATACCCCACTAACAGCTACCACCATCACCAACCAGAATATCGTCTTTTGATAAAATTTCTTTTTCATATCTTATCCCTCTATTTGAACTAGTATTTTGGAATCTACTTTTTATTCCTAGTTTATACCCTTCCAAAGGATAGAATAAACTTACTCCCTTTCCCTGGGTTGTTTTCTGCCGAGAGCTTCATCCCATGCCTTTCGGCTATCTCTTTTGCTATGGCTAGCCCCAATCCTGTGCCTTGCATATTTTCGTTGGTCTTCTCTTTGTAGAATCGTTCAAATATATGGGTTAAATTTTCCTCGCGGATTCCCGGACCCTCATCCCAAACCCACAGTTGGTCTTCAAATAGAGAAAGACCTATCTTGCCTCCCGGCGGGGTAAATTTAATGGCGTTATCCAGCAGAATCAACAATAATTGTCTCAGTCTGCCGTAATCTCCCGAAATAGGTGGTGGGGAGGATGCCATATCATAAACAACACGAATTCCCTTTGCCTCCCCCAGCCTTTGTGCAGTATGAGCTGCATCCCCACACAATTCATTCAAATCAACGGGACCTGCTTCTAGTAAAAATCCCGGGTTCTGTATTCTGGTAAAATCCAGCAAGTCGTCCACTAATCTTTGGAGATATAGGGTGTCCTTGAGCATTTGTTGATGATAAGAGGATACCTGTTCTTCCGTATCCACCACACCATCCATCAAAGCTTCCAGAGAGCCTCTTATAACGGTTACCGGCGTTCTTAGTTCATGGGAAATGTTTGCCACCAAATCTTTGCGCATCCGTTCCAGTTGTTCTTGTGACTTTCTGCTTTCCTCCAGACGGTCTCCCAACAAATCGATGGTAACCGCCAATTCCCCAATTTCGTCTTTCCTGCGAATCCCGGTTTTGGCCTCGTACTCCCCCGTTTTCATTTTTTGAACCACTGACGATATATCGATGAGAGGCTTGGCAAACCCTTTTGCCAGCAGCATGGCCAGCAATATGCCCAGAACAAGGGCTATAACCAGACTGATACTAAGGATTCGTAATCCATACGTTGCCCCTTGGGTCCCACCTTCCACCGGTTCATGAAGTAGCAAAGCACCGATAATAACACCATTATTTTCAAGAGGCACGCCGACTGTCAATGTGGGTGCTTCAAAAATA
>CAYVFH010000014.1:8316-22032 GCA_964450985.1 uncultured Oscillospiraceae bacterium
CCATTACCTGCCGGACCATTCTTTCCGCCTCCGGCGGAAAATTTTTATCCAGGAGAACTTGTCCTTGTTTCCCGGAGTTCATGGTTACACTCAGCCCCTCGTCCACAATCCATACTTCCCCTGCCACCATGTCCTCCAGGACACGCAAATAAGCCCCGTAGCCTCCCTGACGCCCCATGGGTCCCATGGTCATTTGTTCACTCATGGATGAAACGGTATCTGCTATGGCCCATGCTTCTTTTTCCATATTCTCTTTGTATATATTTAATGTCTGGTTTTGAAAAAGGGTGGTAAAAATGCTACCAACCACCAGTGCAAAAAGAAGCAGCACGGCTGAAAAATATATAGCCCATTTGATCGCCAGTTTACTTTTCATCTTCAGCTACCTCGAATTTGTATCCCACACCCCAAATGGTTTTGATTTCCCAACCAGGATGTACCTCTTGATCCAATTTCGCTCTTAATCTTTTAATATGGGAGTCTACCGTTCGGGTATCTCCAAAATAGTCATATCCCCATAAACTGTTGAGTAGATTATCCCGTGTGAACACCTTGTTTCGATTGGTGGCCAACTGCCAAAGTATTTCCAATTCCTTTTTTGTCAGAGCAATCGGATTCCCTGCTACCGTAACCCGGCAATCATCCAAGTGGATGGTAAGATTATCGTAAGAAAAAGAATTCCCATGGTTTGAATCCAACGCTTCCGGCGTCATTCTTCGAATAACAGCTCTCACCCGAGCCATCACTTCCCCGGGAGAGAACGGCTTCACGATATAATCATCCGCTCCAATGTCCAATCCCATTATTTTTTCAAAATCTTCATCCCTGGCAGTAATCATAATGACCGGTGTGCTATGCTTCTTTCGTATTTCACGGCAAACCTCAAATCCGTCAATTTCAGGCATCATCACATCCAAAAGCACCACATCCGGCTGAACTGCAAGAAATATATCAAGCGCCTTCTTCCCGTCATCCGCCAAAAAGACCTCATAACCTTCTTTTTTTGCATATTCCTCAAGAATCCCTGCAATCTGGGGATGATCATCTGCAATCAGCATCTTCATTATTTTCTCTCCCTTATAAGGCATAAGGCCCAAGCTTCCTTCTCCACCTCAGCTTCTCTTTACTGCTCCTATTTTACCATCTAATTATGGCAAAAATATGACAGGTTTCATGAAAAACCATTTTTTATTTTCAATTTTGCCCTATTTTTGACACATATGGTTGTTAGAATCACATCATAAGATAACGCTCTACTCTACTTCAAAAGGAGGTACAATCATGAATAAACTGAAAATATTGGCTGTTACTACCGCTCTCGTCATGGTACTGGGAGCCACCACCATCACTGCTTTTGCCGGCACCGCTTTTTCTTCTCCTGCAGAGCTTCTGGCTTCATTGACCGGTAATACCGTGGAAGCTGTTACAGAAGAGAAACTAGCTGCCGATAAAACATATGGGGCTTTGGCCCAAGATGCCGGTGTCTATGAAGGTTTCAAAACCGGAATGCAGGAAGTAAGAGAAAACCGTATTCTCGAAAAGGTGGAAAATGGTGATCTTACAAAAGACGAAGCCGATGAAATCCTGGATGCCATTGAGGAAAGAATGGCCACCTGCGACGGAACCGGTCTGCAAGGAACGGATCAGCGGTTGGGGCTAGGATTTGGAAACCATATGGGTTCCAGAAATGGTGAAAATAGCGGGAATGGTGAAGGAAATCAATGGAATAAAGGAAATGGCCAAGGAAATCAATGGAATAGTGGAAAATAAAATGATTACATATGCCAGCTTCTCTATTCTGCATTCTCACAGCTGAAAAAAAGCCCGGAAGATAGGATAAATATCCTCCCGGGCTTTTATCTTGAATTTTTTCATAAGCTATAGAACTTGAGTTATAAATTGTTCCACTAAATAAGGATCGAACTGGGTACCCGCCCCTCTCAACAACTCATCCACCGCATCTTCATGAGAAATAGCCTTGCGGTAGGAACGATCATTGGTCATGGCATCATAGGCATCCACAATAGAAAGAATTCGGCTTGCTAATGGGATACTCTCACCGGACAATCCTTTGGGATACCCCGTTCCATCCCACCATTCGTGATGATACAGTATATATTCTGCAATATGCCCCATTCCCGGTGTGGACTTGGCTATTCGATATCCACTTTCCGGATGTTTATATAGTTCGGCCCATTCTTCCGATGTCAACTCCCCTTCCTTCGTAAGAATTTGTAAATCTACACGGATTTTTCCAATGTCATGCAGCATGGCAAACAATTGAAGTGCTACCAATTCTTCATCGGTCATATTTACCAGTTGCCCCAAGGAATACGAGTGCTTGGCCAACCGTGCCGCATGTTCTTCTGTCTCGTTGCTTTTTTCAAATAATGTGTTCTTCATGGAAACCAAAGACGAACTGTGGGAACTATTGAAGTCCAACAACTTTTGCTGATACATAAATTCTTCTGCTTCCTTAACGTACTGTGTCAGAGGTTTTTCCGATATGGTCTTTGTGGCATGCCCCACGGCAATGCTAGTAAAGTGAATGTCGTTTTCTACCGCCTCCACATAACCTCGATATCGCCTTCGTATGTATTGGATTGTCCTCTTGGTTTCCTCCCCGCTTTTATTGGGAAAAATAATGAGAAACTCATCTCCTGCCACCCGGCCTAAAACGTCCGATTCGCCAATAGATTTTTGCAAAATGTCACCAATGGCCTGAATCAGTCGATCCCCTTCCCGATGACCGAAGGTATCATTGACCTGTTTCAGTCCGTTGATATCTGCCACCAACACACTGATGGGAAGGTTATGTTCTTCGTCTAAAAACTCTAGGGCCTGTTCCACATAGGCTCGATTATATAGCCCCGTTAGTACATCATGATGGTTCAAATAGAGAATTTCCTTTTCCCGCTGTTTTCTCTCCGTCACATCCCGGCTGATGCCAATCAAACCGATAACCCGACCTTTGTCGTCATAATAAGGGGTTTTTAAAGTTTCTAAAATTCGGCTATCTCCGTGCTGTGTGGGGTATAATTCTTCGGAAATTCGATATTTTTTTGATTCAATCAACTCCCTGTCCACTTTATAAAATTCTTCCGCCATGCTTTTGTCGAAAAGCTCATAGTCGTTCTTCCCCAGGATATCCTCTTTGTATTGGCCGGTGTACTCTTCGTATGCCCGATTGCATCCTCTATATACAGAATCCCGGTCCTTATAGAAAATAAGATCCGGGATAGAATCAAACAAAGCCGTTAACAATTTTTCTTTTTCTTTTGACTCTTCGTTGGCTTGCTGCATTCCGCGCAGGGCCGGATAAATCAGCAAGAAAATCAAAGCCGCGGTTATCAGAACATACGCCAAGCCTTTTACCGTACTGAACCATGCCAGTTCCTCCGCAGATTGGTAAATACGAAGGGCTATCGCATCGCTTAGTACAATCCATAGTCCACCAAATACCAGATATATTACCGTAATAAAAACCGCCTTTTCCAAAGCACTATGAAAAAGCCGGAACTTATTTTGTTTCCCTATCTTTTTGGAGTGTTGATTCTTTTTCTCTTCGAAATTCGACATGTATCGCCCTCGAATCATAGGCAAAGTGCATCTCCAGAAAAATTTTCCCTTTCCTTTTTACAACGAACGGGAATCTTTCGTTCAATATACTACATTTTGAAAGCAATTACAACCGGTGTCTTCCTACATTACATACCCCGTTGAAGCACAAATCAATTGAAGGAACCTTCCCGCAATGATAAAATTAAGTAACGCTATTTCAAAATAGAGGAGTCAACCATGCATCTACATCACATTCAATATGCCTTAGAAGTGGAACGTACCGGTTCTATTACCCAAGCAGCAGAGAATTTGTATATGAATCAGCCAAACTTAAGTAAAGCCATTCGAGAACTGGAAGAGCAGATTGGCTTCAAGATATTTAATCGAACACCTAAGGGCATCAGCCCCACGCGGAAAGGAGAAGTGTTTCTAATACGGTCACGAAAAATTCTGCAGGAAGTGGAAAACTTAGAAAGCCTTTTTACTGCTGATACGGCTCCCCTTGGGCTTTCCATTCGTATTCCCAAATACTTTCCCCTCTCCCAAATCCTTACCAAGCTTGTCCAACATCCCGATTATCAGAGGCTATCCTCCTGGGAAGTTTTAGAGATGGATGAAGACCAGATAATTCAACAAGTCCTGGAATGGCAAAGCAATCTGGGGATACTTCGTTATCCTTCTATGCATGACCTATATGTGCGGCAACACTTAAAAAGCAAAGGATTAGACAGCAGCCTATTGGCTCACAATGGTCGGTATTTGATTTTCTCTAAAAAAAGCCATCTGGCACGGAATGTTACACCGGAGCCACCTGACATAGATAAACAAACAGAAATACTGTTACAATTAGAGCCTCCTCGATTCCTGCCGGAAGATCCTGCATTGGGCCGAAAACCACGGAAAGAGGAGGGTTATCCGGTGCCCTCATTCTGGTTTAGCGATCTAACCACTGCTTTGGAAATGATTTACCAGGATTCCTCCACCTATCTGGTTTCCCCTTCTCCCTTCTCCGCAGGGATTCTACAACGATATCAACTACTTCAGGCGCCTCATTGGGACGATTCCTTCCGATATATGAATCGCCTGATTTATAACCGTTCACACCAGCTTTCTGAAATAGAAGAAACCTTTATTAAACAGGTGCTTCAGACCCTTCGGGAAAGCGATGCGACTATTCTCTATGATCAAATGCCCATCAAGTAGTTGTTTGCATCATTGATGGGATAGTGAAAGAGACATGAAAGCACCAACCAGGGCAGTATATCGATATTTATATATCGATATACTGCTATTTATATTACCCACCGTGCAATTAATCCCCTATACTGTAGATAGTTAAATAAATAACAATATTCTTCGTTACGAGAGGAGCCTTCCATGAATGGAAAACCTTTAAATCGGCAAACTGTAGAACGACTGGTCATGTATTATCGGTTACTTCGAAGCTTACCGGAGGGTGCCCCGGACAACATTTCCGCCACCCATATCGCCGATCACCTGAAGTTGAACCAAGTGGTGGTGCGAAAAGACTTGGCAGAAATTAGTGGCGGCGGAAAGCCAAAAGTGGGATATATCGCCAAGGACTTGCTGACAGACATTGAAGAAGCTTTGGGTTATCACAATACCAATAGCGCTTTACTGGTCGGCGTTGGCAATTTGGGTCGGGCCCTTCTTTCCTACAGCGGGTTTGATGAATGTGGGGTCCACATCGACTATGCTTTTGATAAAGATCCCGCAGTAATCGGCCAGGTTTTCCGAAAAGTCACTGTTCTACCAGTGGGAAAGCTGGGTAACATGCTGGAAAGAACCCGGCTTCACATAGGAATCATTACGGTTCCTGCAAGTCAAGCCCAAGGTGTTTGCGACATCTTGGTATCCGGAGGGATTAAAGCCATCTGGAACTATTCCCCGGTTCGTCTAAATGTTCCAGAAGATGTTATGGTAAGAAATGAAAACATGGCCCTTTCCCTCTCGCTCCTGTCACAGCATCTGGCACGAATTCTATAAATCGTTATTACCCTTAAAACACTGGGAGGTGACCCTTCGATGATGAACCAGCAACCCACTAGAAATTTTGATGCGGTCTGTGAGATATTGGACCGATACCATAAGGACTCCACAAAACTGATTCCCATATTACAAGATATCCAGGCTCAATATAGCTATCTACCCGAGGATATTATGACCTTTGTGTCCACCGCCTTGGGAATTTCTTCTTCCACCGTGTATGGTGTGGCTACGTTTTATGCTCATTTCACATTGGAACCCAAGGGTAAATACATCATTAAGGTATGTGACGGAACTGCCTGCCATGTCAAAAAGTCGGACCTTCTCTTGGATGTAATAGAAAAAGAACTGGGTCTTCATAAAAACAAAAAGACCACAGATGACGGATTGTTCACTTTAGAAACGGTAGCATGTCTTGGAGCTTGTGGCCTGGCTCCGGTGTTGGTTATTAACGACAAAGTTCATGGATTGATGACAGCAGAAGCCACACTGGCCCTCATTCACCAGATCAAGGAGGCGGAAAAAAATGAACAAAATTGATTTAGCAAATCACAAAAATCAGTTTCGACAAGTGATGGAACAATATAAAGCTCGTATCGTAATATGTGGTGGCACCGGCTGCATGGCCAATGGTGCAGGCGAAATCATCGAGACATTTCACCGCATTCTGAAGGAAAAGGGATTGTCCGCAGCGGTGGCAGTTGCCAAAGAACCCGCCGATTATTATATGGTGAAAAGCGGATGTCAAGGCTTTTGCCAAATGGGGCCCCTAGTGACCATCTTCCCTCAGGAAGTACTCTATGTAAAAGTACAAGCAGAAGATGTGGAAGAAATTATAGAAAAAACCCTTGTAGCCGGTGAGATTATCCCTCGGTTGCTATATCGTGATGAGGAAGATCAAGGTGTCAGTGACATGCACCAGATTCCTTTCTATAATAAACAACAGCGAACAGCACTGAAACTTTGCGGTTTCATCGATTCTGAAGATATTGACGAATACATCGCCAACGGAGGCTATGCCAGTGCCGAAAAGGCGGTCCTTTCCATGACAGACCAGGAAATCTGCCAGAGCATGTTGAATTCGGGACTTCGTGGCAGAGGGGGCGGCGGTTTCCCTACCGGCAAGAAATGGGATTTAACGCGTATTCAAGATAGTGAAGTGAAATACGTGATTTGTAACGGTGACGAGGGAGATCCCGGAGCATTCATGGATCGATGCATTATGGAAGGCAACCCCCACAGTGTAATTGAAGGTATGATTATTGCAGCAAAAGCAATCGGTGGTACTGAAGGATACATATATGTGCGAACGGAATACCCTCTCGCCGTAGAACGATTGAAGACTGCCTTGGAACATTGCAGAGAGAACCATATTCTTGGAAAAGGAATATTTGGCTCCACCATGAATTTTGACATCCACGTTATGGAGGGAGCCGGCGCCTTTGTATGCGGTGAAGAAACCGCCCTCATTGCTTCCATGGAAGGCCGTAGGGGAATGCCCAAACCAAAGCCCCCCTTCCCTGCCCAAAGCGGTTTGTTCGGAAAACCCACTGTCATCAACAATGTGGAAACGCTGGCTTCGGTTCCTGTCATCCTTTCAATGGGTCCCGATCAATATGCCACCATGGGAACCGCAACCTCCAAAGGAACCAAAACCTTTGCCCTTACAGGCAATGTGGCACATACCGGTCTCATCGAAGTTCCCTTTGGCTCCACCCTACGTGAAATCATAGTGGGTATCGGAGGCGGTGTAATCGATGATGCGGGGAAAAATGTAGGTGCGGATTTCAAAGCCGTACAAATCGGGGGCCCTTCCGGGGGATGCCTGACCCAAGAGCATTTGGACATGCCCTTGGACTATGAGACACTCACCTCCATTGGCGCCATGGTGGGCTCTGGTGGATTAGTGGTGATGAACCAGCAAACCTGTATGGTACAGATTGCCCGATTCTTCATGCAGTTTACGCAAAATGAATCTTGCGGCAAATGTGTGGTTTGTCGAGAAGGTACCCGGCAAATGCTAAACCTACTGGATGATATCATTCAAGGAGAGGCCACAGAACAAACACTGGTCCTTTTGGAAGAGCTGGCTCAAATGGTCAAAATCGGTTCGTTATGCGGGCTGGGAAAAACAGCGCCCAATCCTATTTTATCTACACTGAGATATTTCCGGAAAGAATATGAAGACCATGTTCTCCGGCACCATTGTCCGGCAGGGGCTTGCAAAGCCTTCCTCACCTATCAAGTGGTTCCCACACTATGCAAAAGCTGTGGTATTTGTGCGAAAAAGTGTCCGGTAGATGCCATATCCGGAGAAAAAGGTGTCCCCTACACAATCAGTAAGGAACTCTGTATTCAATGTGGTGCTTGTATGGATGCTTGTAAATTCCATGCCGTGGTCCTGGGCTAGGGTTAAGATAAGGAAATGGAGAATAATATGAAAACAAATCATGCCATCATTGATAACTGCCATGTCCCCATCGGAGATGAACGAAATCTTCTGGATCTCATCCGAAAGGCAAACATAGAGCTCCCCACCTTCTGCTATCATTCTGAAATCAGTGTGTATGGGGCCTGCCGCATGTGCATGGTTGAGGTAGAAGGGCAAGGACTGTTGCCCGCTTGTTCTACTCCCGTAACACCGGGAATGGTAGTACATACCAATACCCACCAAATTAGAAACCTTCGTAAAATGATTGTGGAGTTAATGCTGGCCAATCACGAAGAAAACTGTGCCACCTGTCCCCGTAGCGGAGACTGTCGATTACGAAACATCGCCATTCAGTTGGGTGTAGAAAAGGTTCGATTTAAGAAAGTCCACTCCCCTGCCACCATCGATGAAACTGCGGATGGAATCATTCGGGATCCCAGCAAATGTGTGCTGTGTGGTGATTGTGTTCGGGTCTGTAATGAGATACAATCGGTTGGAGTCCTTGATTTTGCCAATCGGGGGGCGGATTCCACCGTGGTTGCTTGTTTTAACAAAAAATTGGGCGAAGTAGAATGCGTCCAATGCGGACAGTGTATTAAGGTCTGTCCCACCGGAGCACTATATCCAAAATATGAGATTAATCCTGTATGGGAAGCACTCCATGATTCTTCCAAAACCGTAGTGGTTCAAATCGCACCAGCTGTAAGGGTGGCATTGGGCGAATACTTCGGCTATGAGCCGGGAGTCACAAAGACCGGCCAGATTGTAACTGCTCTACGGATGATGGGCTTCGATAAGGTGTATGACACTTCATTTACGGCAGATCTTACGGTCATCGAAGAGGGAAATGAGTTTTTAAAACGATATCAGGAGAATCAGAACCTGCCTCAGTTTACCTCCTGCTGTCCCGCATGGGTAAAATTTGCAGAACAATACTATCCGGACCTTTTAGAAAATCTATCCAGCTGTCGTTCTCCCCAACAAATGTTCGGTTCATTATGTAAGGAGCAGCTGACACAAGACATGGGCATTAAAAGGGAGAATCTGATTGTGGTTTCTGTCATGCCCTGTACTGCGAAAAAATTTGAAGCTAAGAGACCAGAATTCTCCCGGGAAAACAATCCGGATGTGGATTATGTGTTGACTACCAGAGAGCTTTCTCTGATGATGAAAGAACAAGGTATTCGATTTGACCTATTGGACCCGGGATCTTTTGATTTGCCCTTCGGGTTCAAGACTGGGGCGGGTGTTCTCTTCGGCGTCTCGGGAGGAGTCTCCGAAGCGGTTCTTAGATATGCCGCCTCCCAGCTTGGTGCCACCGTCGCCGCATTGGATTCCTCTGCTCTTCGTTCGGAAGATGGACTGAAAGAAGTGGAACTTACCGTAGGGGACGTCCATCTGAAATTGGCAGTCGTCAGCGGCCTGGCCAATGCCCGCAAGCTATTGGACCAAATCCGGAAAGGAACGGCTCACTACGATTTGATTGAAGTGATGGCATGTTGCGGAGGTTGTATCAACGGAGGCGGACAACCCATTGGCCACGATAAGGATGCGAATAAACAACGAGCCAAAGGGATTTATGATTCGGATAAGATGATGCAGTTCCACTCTGCAGAGGAAAATCCATATATTTCGAAGCTTTATGACGAACAATTAACCCAGGAGGAGGCCCATCATTTGTTACACACCAACTACAGCAACAGGAAGCGTATCGACCACGAGGAAGTGGAACTCAGCGCTGCCACTTCTGACATCCCCTTGCTGGATATCAATGTATGCTTTGGCACTAGCTGTTATCTAAGGGGTGCACAAGAACTTTATAAGCAAGTGGTACAATACTTAAAAGAGCATGATGTAGAAAGTCAAACTCGACTCAAGGCCACTTTCTGCAGCGAGCGCTGTAAACGAGGCCCGGTGATTACCATCAACGGCAACATCTTAGAACGATGTTCACCGGATATGGCCAAGGAAGAAATTCGCAAATATCTCTCTTAATATTCATTACTCATTTGGACTTTCCCGCATTGAATTTCAATGCGGGAATCGGTCCATACAGGCATCAGGTTGTTAAAAAAAAGGAATAGGGAGGCTACTACATGAAGAACGTAATTCAAACCATTGGCGAAAACTGTCAAGACTGTTATCGCTGCGTTCGGGCTTGCCCGGTAAAAGCCATCATGATTTCTGATGCACAAGCTCACATAGTGGATGATCTTTGTATCCACTGCGGCACTTGCGTCCGGGTATGCCCCAAGGAAGCAAAAACCTCTGTTTCAGAGTTGGCAGAGATAATCTCTATGATAGAACGGGAAGAAACCGTCATTGCTTCCTTGGCTCCCTCCTTTGCGGCTTTATTTAGTGGTTGGAAAACAAAACGGCTCCCTTCAGCACTACGGTTGTTAGGTTTCAGCCATGTCTCGGAAACTGCAGAAGGCGCAGAGCAAGTCAGCATCAAATCCATGGAGAATAAAATGAATTCCACCATATGTACCGCTTGTCCGGTGGTGGTGAATTATATTGAAAAATATCAGCCGGAGTTCTTGGACAAAATGATATCTGTCACTTCCCCTATGGTTCTTCACGGAAGGCTGTTAAAAAGCAGATATCCCCAGGCGAAAGTCGTTTTCATCGGACCTTGTGCCGGTAAAAAACAAGAAGCCCTTCGCACAGAAAATTTAGATGCTGTGGATGCCGTGCTTACTTTTGAAGAGTTGATTGAATGGCTGGATCAAGAAAATATTAGACTCGAAGATTGCCCGGAAAGCGGCTTTGAAAGTTATGGTGATTTACGAAATGCCAGAATGTTCCCTGTACAAGGTGGTATGCTTCGCACATGCGGTGTCAGTACCGACAGCACAGAAACGGAAATCCTTCACATCAGCGGAGCAGATAATCTAAAGGCCTTGTTTGAAATTCCATCAAAAGATTGGGGATACCAGATGGTAGAACCCATGTTTTGTACAGAAGGCTGTATCAATGGGCCTTGTTTTTCTCATGAAAATGAAGAAAGTGTTTACCAAAGAAAACGCCACGTACTAGAATATGCCACGCAGGCAGAGAGCATCCCACAAGTACAGATTCCCACCGTGGATTACCAAGCAACCTTTCGTCCTCAACCGATAGAAGAGGATGTGGAAATTACAGAGGATGACATCCAAAAAATATATGAGCGAACAGGAAAAACCAACCCCGATTTACGACTCAATTGTGGAGCATGTGGCTACGACTCTTGTCGAGATAAAGCCATTGCAGTCATCAAGGGACTGGCAGAGCCAGAAATGTGCATCCCTTACATGCGTCGAATCGCCCAACAAAAAACCGATAAGATTATTGAAATGAGTCCCAACGGTGTGGTGGTTCTGGACAAGGATTTGAATATTATGCATATGAACCAGGCATTTCAAAAACTGTTCCTTTGTAACAATGAAGTGTTGGGAAGACGAATCTCCTATTTGGTGGATGCAGAAGGGTTTGAAAAAATTGCCGCCGGAGAATCGGATCGCAGAGAATCCATCAAAACCAAGTATGGGAAGAAGTACCATGAGGTGCTCTACGTGGTACCGGATGAGAAACAGTACGTGGGTGTATATACCGATATTTCCCAGATAAAATTTGATGCTTCACAGTTGGATATCATCAAACGGCAAACCTTACAGCAAGCCAAAGAGTTACTGGACCATCAGATTCGTTTTTCCCAAGAAATGGCCCATTACTTGGGAAATAGTACCGCCCAAAATGAGGAAATGGTGAAAAAACTGATTGATCTTTATGATGACGGAACCCATAGCCAAGGAGAATAGCAGTGAACTATTATGCCAGCACCATATATCAGGAATGTAAAGAAGGCCAATTGGTTTGCGGAGATACCGCTAGTTGCATCCGGAGGAAAACGGATACCATTATGTTATTATGTGATGGAGTAGGAAGCGGTAGCTATGCCAACATCGCAGCCATTACTTGCCTTGGCCGTCTATCCGAACTATGTGTCTCCAGTCTATCTTTCTTGGAGGCCTGTTCCCTTGTGGCAGATTCTATGCACCGAGCCAGAACAGAAAACATTCCATTCGCTGCTTTTTCTGCAGTGAGGGTATTTCAGAATGGACATTTCCGGGCCTACACTTATGAATCTCCCGCCCCGGTGATTCTCCGGAAAAACGGAATAGCATCGGCCTTGGAACCGGCACGCTTTGTCAAAGCCGGTTATGAAGTCATGGGCGAATACTATGGATACTTAGAACAAGGCGACCGATTCATTATGTTTTCCGACGGTGTCAGCCAGGCAGGTCTGGGGAATGGATATTTATTCGGCATCGAGTCTAAAGGAATCGCCCAATATATAACAGAAATTCATGACGCGCCTCCTCTTCCCCTCCTAAAAAAGGTGATGCAGATGACAAAGGATATTTCTGGGGGCCGTTGCCAGGACGATACTACTTTAGCCATGCTTCAATGTCGAGAATCCAATCAATTGACCATTGCAACCGGTCCTCCTCAAGGGCGGGCAAAGGATCGAGACTATGTGAACCGTCTCATGAAAAATCCTGGTAATCATGTGGTCTGTGGATCTACCACAGCGGATATTGTAGCCAGAGAACTTGGGAAAGATTTGAAATATAAAAAGCCCGGCACTGCTTTTGGAGCCCCTCCAGAATATGAAATCGAGGGCATCGATATGACCACTGAGGGAGCGATGATGCTAAACCAGGTATATAACATATTAGATGAACCGGTGGACACCCTTAGCGATGATACCCCGGTGGAACGATTGGCAAAGCTAATACATCGTGCGGACGTCATCACCCTACTACACGGGAGATCTATGAATGAAGCCCATTCCGACTTAATCTTTAAACAGATTGGCATCCGTCCCCGGTATGTAATCGTCAATCTGTTGGAAAAAAAGTTGGAGGATATGGGGAAGCTGGTCATTATGGTTCAGTATTAGCCTTCCCTGCTGTCAGTACCTACAACCACTTTTATCAAAAAAACAAAGACGGATCGCATAGATTCGTCTTTGTTCGTTGAAAAAACCATAATTCTGTTGGTCGGGATGACAGGATTTGAACCTGCGCCCTATTACTCCCGAAGCAATCGCGCTACCAAGCTGCGCCACATCCCGATGCTTCTCCAAAAAAACAACCCTAGGGTTGTTTGAACAAAACGCATGGTGCGCGCAGAGGGACTTGAACCCCCACGGTCGCCCGCTAGTTCCTAAGACTAGTGCGTCTGCCAATTCCGCCATGCGCGCATTTAAAAGTTGGTGACCCTACCGGGAATCGAACCCGGGTTACCGCCGTGAAAGGGCGGTGTCTTGACCGCTTGACCATAGGGCCTTACGAAAAAACCGGCGACGACCTACTTTCCCAGGCAGCTTCCCACCAAGTATCATCAGCGCGAAAGGGCTTAACTACTGTGTTCGGGATGGGAACAGGTGTGACCCCTTTGCTATAGTCACCGGATTTAAGGTTGAAGGTAGATTGTACCCTCAAAACCGAATAATGAGAGAGGTGTAAAAACGAGGTAAACAGTATCCTTAAAAACCATTGGTCAAGTGTTCGACCTATTAGTATCGGTCAGCTCAATACATTGCTGCACTTACACCTCCGACCTATCAACGTGGTAGTCTTCCACGGGTCTTACCCTTAAAAGGGAGGAAATCTAGTCTTGTGGGGGGCTTCGCACTTAGATGCTTTCAGCGCTTATCCCGTCCATACGTA
>CAYVFH010000015.1:0-21771 GCA_964450985.1 uncultured Oscillospiraceae bacterium
CCGATGGCTACGAATACCGGTGCAAATACGACTGCAACGATAGTCATCAGCTTAATAAGAATATTGATGGAAGGACCGGAGGTGTCCTTGAAAGGATCCCCAACGGTATCTCCAACCACAGCGGCCTTATGGGATTCCGAACCTTTTCCGCCATAATTTCCGCTCTCAATGAACTTCTTTGCATTGTCCCAGGCACCACCGGCATTGGCCATCATAATGGCCAGCAATACACCGGAAGATAATGCACCGGCCAACATTCCACCCAGCGCCGCCGGACCCAATAGGATGCCGATGAACAAGGGCGCAACAATGGCCATCAGACCTGGGGCCACCATTTCCTTCAGTGCCGCTTTGGTGGAAATATCCACACAAGTGGCATAGTCCGGTTTAGAGGTTCCGGCCATAATGCCAGCATCCTCCCGGAATTGACGACGAACCTCTTCAATCATTTGGTTGGCAGCTTTGCCTACCGAATTCATGGTCAAAGCGGAGAACAGGAAGGGCAACATGGCACCAAAGAACAGGCCAACAATAACGATGGGCTCCAACAAGCTAATGGTAGTAAGCTCTGTTACCGTAGCATATGTGGCAAAAAGGGCCAATGCGGTCAGGGCCGCACTTCCGATAGCAAAACCTTTTCCGATGGCTGCTGTGGTATTTCCCACTGCGTCCAGCTTATCCGTAATCTCTCGAACTTCATGGGGAAGCTCCGCCATCTCAGCAATTCCACCCGCATTGTCCGATACCGGACCATAGGCATCCACCGCAACGGTCATTCCGGTAGTGGAAAGCATGCCAACGGCCGCAAGAGCGATTCCATACAGTCCTGCAAACCAATAGGAAACGAAAATTCCCACACAGATAAACACAATGGGCCAAACCGTGGACAACATCCCTACTCCATATCCAGAGATGATGGTGGTAGCCGGTCCTGTTTGAGACTGTTCTGCAATTTTCTTAACGGATTTGTAATCTCCAGATGTATATATTTCTGTGACTTTTCCAATGGCGATACCCACAACCAGCCCTGCAATAATGGCATAGGCATAGGTCATACTTCCCAACATGGCATTGGACAAGACCAGTGCCGCAATAATAACAATGATTCCGGCTATATAGGTGCCCATATTCAATGCCGATGCCGGGTTGGCATTATTATTTCCTCTCACCATCATCACCCCAATGATGGAGGCGATGATACCAATGGCGGAAAGTATTAACGGGAAGGTAGCTGCCACGGTAGAATCAAAGACTCCGCCGGAGTTAACTGCCGCAACGGCTGCCAAAGAAATGGCAGAAATCAAAGAGCCCACATAGGATTCAAACAGGTCAGAACCCATACCGGCTACGTCTCCTACATTATCTCCCACATTGTCTGCAATGACCGCCGGGTTACGAGGATCATCTTCCGGAATTCCGGCTTCCACTTTCCCTACCAGGTCTGCCCCTACATCCGCTGCTTTGGTATAGATTCCGCCGCCCACACGACCGAAAAGAGCCATAGAAGAAGCACCCAGACCAAATCCTGTGATAACGGTAGCACTCTCCACACCCATAACCACAAATACCGTTCCAATTCCCAAAAGACCCAGGCCCGTTACACAAAGTCCCATAACGGCTCCGGAGCGGAAGGCCACTTTTAGTGCCTTGTTCATTCCACCCTCTTTGGCTGCATTGGCGGTTCGTACATTCCCCTTGGTGGCCACTCTCATTCCAAAGAATCCCGCCAGTACAGAGAGTAGTGCGCCACATACATACAGGGCTGCGGTCAGCCAGTCTACGGCCAATCCGATGATTAAGAACAATGCCACGATAACGATGACCATGGTTTTGTACTCTCTCTTAAGGAACGCCATGGCTCCTTCCCGAATGAAAGAAGCGATTTCCTTCATTCTTTCGGTCCCCTCATCCACCTTATTAATCCATGCGGAAAGCCCATAGGCAAACAACAATGCGATGACGGCGCAGATGGGGGCAATAATTGGTAACATGCTCATTGATTTAGTCCCTCCTCTTCGACCCTTAACACATCAAAAAGGCGCCATTGACACCTTTTTATGTTTTGCAAGTCGGTTTATTTTATCTTACAATTTATGACAACTTCCATTATTCGATGGCTACCAAAGCCAAAGAAATAAGAATAAAGCAAGCGGCTGCTATTTTAGTGACTTTCTCCAAAATCGCTTCGTACCCTTTACTTTTCTTCTTTCCAAACAATTGCTCTGCACCGCCTCCGATGGCGCCGGACAGTCCGGCACTATTTCCCGATTGAAGCAAAATGCTTGCAATCAAGATCAAACTGGCGATGGCAAGAGTGACCATAAGTGCTATTTTCATTATAAAACCTCCATTGAACGATTAACTCGATTATGTTATCACAAGAAATCGCCGAAATCAAGCTTTTTCCTTCTTATTTCCGGGCCCCTTTTAGACTATAAAATGCCTTCTCTCCCGCATATTCTCCGGAATCTCCCAATAATTCTTCCAAACGAAGAAGCTGGTTATATTTTGCAATGCGATCCGTTCGGGATAAGCTTCCTGTTTTAATTTGCCCGGCATTCACACCTACCACGATTTCCGCTATGGTGACGTCTTCTGTTTCTCCGCTACGATGAGAAACCACTGCCGTATATCCTGCTTTCTTGGCCATCTCTATGGCATCCAAGGTTTCCGTTAATGTTCCAATCTGATTGACCTTAATCAAAATGGAATTGGCCACACCCTTTTCGATACCTTCCCGTAGTCTTTCGGTGTTGGTGACAAATAGGTCATCCCCCACTATTTGCAGACGATCCCCCAGACGTTCTGTCATTTCCTTCCAGCCCGCCCAGTCATCCTCCGCCAAGCCGTCTTCTATGGAAATAATGGGGTAGCGATTGATCCAATCTTCATAGAAATCCACCATTTGGGAGGAAGTCTTCTTCACCTCTTCCCCTTTCAAGTGATATAATCCGGATTCCTTCTCGTAAAATTCCGAAGCTGCAGGGTCTAGGGCAATTTTCACATCTTTCCCGCCCTCATATCCCGCTCGCTTTATGGCTTCCATAATCACACGTAGCGCCTCTTCATTGTTGGGTAAATTCGGAGCAAATCCCCCCTCATCCCCCACCGACGTTGTCAAACCTTTTTCCTTCAACACACTTTTCAGTGCATGGAAAATTTCCGCCCCCATTCGGAGACCTTCCCGAAAGCTTGCTGCACCCACCGGCATAATCATAAACTCTTGGAAATCCACGTTGCTGTCTGCATGGGAGCCACCATTTAAAATATTCATCATAGGCGTAGGCAACAGTTTGCCGTTCACCCCGCCAATATACTGAAAAAGAGGAAGCCCACAATATTCGGCTGCCGCATTGGCCGCAGCCAGAGATACTCCTAGAATGGCATTTGCTCCCAATTTGGCCTTGTTGGGGGTTCCATCCAAATCGATTAATATTTGGTCCAATCCCACTTGGTCCAGTACATTATAGCCGATAATTTCATCGGCAATGATGAGATTCACATTGTCTACCGCCTTCAGAACTCCCTTTCCCAGATAGCGATTTTTATCCCCGTCTCGAAGCTCTACCGCCTCATGCACCCCGGTGGAAGCACCGGAAGGTACAATCGCTTTCCCCATGGTTCCGTCTTCCAAATAAACTTCTACCTCTACTGTGGGATTTCCTCTGGAATCCAGCACCTCGCGAGCCACTACATCTTCAATAAACGACATTTCCATTCTCCTTTCTCGCCCCGAATCGCCCCGGGAATTATGCACGAGCAATGGCCAATAAAGAGCCCACATCGAGACTGGCACCGCCCACTAATGCTCCGTCGATATCCGACATATGCAAGAGGGAACCTGCATTTTCTGGTTTTACACTTCCTCCATACTGAATCACCACTTGGTTCGCCACATGGTCTCCGTACAGAGTCTCGACAACCTTTCGGATAAAACCACACATTTCGTTGGCTTGTTCCGGGGTGGCATTCCGACCGGTACCAATGGCCCATACCGGTTCATAGGCAACGGTTATTTCAGCAACTTCTTCCGCAGTCAATCCCTTAAGCCCTTCCTTCACTTGCTTCTCTACCACTGAAAAAGCTTCTTGGTTTTCTCGCTGCTCCAAATTTTCTCCCACACAAAAGATGGGTAGAATGCCGTAGGTAAAAGCGGCTTTCAATTTTAAGTTGCAGCTTTCATCCGTCTCGTTGAAGTACTGACGCCGTTCACTATGGCCTATGATGCAATATGCGACTCCTAACTCCTGGAGCATGGCGGGAGATATTTCTCCTGTAAAGGCCCCTTCTTTTTCGAAATGCATATTTTGAGCACCTACGATAATGCCGGTTCCACGCAAAGCTTCACACAAAGGCCCCAACAATACATAGGGAACCATTATTCCTAATTTTCCATCGGAAGGTTGATACTGACGTTTTAGTTCTTCGGCAAAAGCCAGTCCTTCCGCTACTGTCTTAAACATTTTCCAATTGCCGGCCACAAATGAATTCCTCATTTTTGCTCCTATCTATTCTACTATCTTTTGCTGCTATCTTTCCAACAATACAGAAACACCGGGAAGCTCTGTCCCCTCTAAGAACTTGAGAGAAGCACCTCCTCCGGTTGAAATATGTGTCATTTTTGAAGAAAGACCAAACTGTTCCACCGCCGCCGCCGAATCTCCTCCTCCAATAATCGTAGTGCCCTTGGATTGCCCCAAGGCTCTGGCCAATTGCAAAGTCCCTACCGCAAAATTGGGCATCTCAAATACTCCCATGGGACCATTCCAAAAAATGGTCTTGGCACTTTCAATTTCTTTGGCAAACAAAGCAACGGTTTCCGGGCCAATGTCTAACCCCATTTGGTCTCCCGGAATTTTATCCCGAGAATAAGTTTCCCGAGGGGAATCATTGGAAAACTCCTTGGCGCAGACCACATCCACCGGGAGAAGCATATTCACCCGCTTTTCCTCCGCTTTGGAGAGCAGTTCTTTGGCCAGCTCCACCCCTTTTTCGTTCAATAGGGATTTGCCGGTTTCGTATCCCATGGCCTTCAAAAATGGAAAAGCCATACCCCCGCCGATAATCAGAGTATCCACCTTTTCCATCAGCTTGGAAATCACAAGAATTTTATCTTCTACCTTGGCGCCACCCATGATGGCCAAGAAAGGTTTCTCGGGATTTTTCATGGCTTCTCCCAGGAATGCCACTTCCTTCTCCATAAGAAAGCCCGCCACGGCCGGCAAGTAGGAAGCCACTCCATAGGTAGAGGCATGGGCTCTGTGAGCCGTTCCAAATGCATCATTTACAAAGATTTCAGCCAGACTGGCCAGTTCTCCGGCAAATTCGGGATCATTTTCTTCTTCCTGCTTTCGAAAGCGGACATTTTCCAAAAGCATAACATCTCTTTCCTTCAACTCCTTGGATTTTTCCAGAACCTTTTCATCCACCACATTTGGCGAACTAACAAAGAATACTGCTTTCCCCAAGAACTCCGTCAATCGCTCCGCCACCGGCTTCAATGTATATTTCATATTGGGAGTTCCCTCCGGTCTCCCAAAATGAGACATCAAGATGATTTTTGCCCCTTGATCCAATAAATAGTCAATGGTGGGAAGAACGGCAACAATTCGGCTGTCATCCACGATGACCCCATCCTTCATGGGCACATTGAAATCGCACCGGACCAACACAGTTTTCCCGGTTACTTCTATGTCCCTTACGGTTTTTTTCATCTTAACCTCCTGGTCTTGGTCTCGTATAATTCGGCCTTAAATTCCTCTTTCAATGAGGTACACCATTAAATCGATTGCGCGACTGGAATAGCCCCACTCATTATCATACCAAGAAAGCACCTTCACCATGTTGTCTTCCAGAACCATAGTAGAAAGCCCATCCACCGTGGATGACGCAGGATCCCCTTTGAAGTCCACGGACACCAAAGGCTCTTCCGTATAGTTCATAATTCCCTTTAATGATGTTTCCGAGGCTTTCTGCAAGGCCGCATTCACTTCTTCTTTCGTGGTGTTTTTCTCCAGTTCAAATACCACATCCACCAATGAAACCGCCGGAGTGGGGACGCGAATGGCCATGCCATTTAATTTCCCCTTTAATTGAGGCAATACCAGGCTAACCGCTTTGGCGGCTCCTGTGGTAGTGGGAATCATAGATATTCCGGCAGCTCGGGCTCTTCTCAAGTCTTTATGGGGTAAGTCCAGAATCTTTTGGTCATTGGTGTAAGAATGAATGGTGGTCATCAACCCCCTCTTGATTCCAAAGCTTTCATCAATCACCTTGGCAACCGGAGCCAGGCAGTTGGTGGTGCAAGATGCGTTAGACAGGATATGGTCTTTTTCCGGGTCATACTTTTCTTCATTCACACCCATCACGATGGTGATATCCTCATCGGTGGCCGGCGCAGAAATGACTACCTTCTTAACGCCATCTCTCAAATGTTTCGCAGCATCTGCTTTTTTCGTAAACAACCCGGTGGATTCCAGCACAACGGTTACTCCCAAATCACCCCATGGAATCTCTTCCGGATTTCTCTGGGCATATACTTTGATTTCATTTCCATTGACAACGATGGAGTTTTCGGTATGTTCCACCGTTCCTTCGAACTTTCCAAAACAGCTATCATACTTTAATAGATGCGCCAGTGTTTCCGGGGTGGTTAAGTCATTGATGGCCACGATTTCAAAATTCAAGTCTTCTCGAGCGTATGCCGCCTTCAATGCATTTCTGCCAATCCTTCCGAACCCATTGATTCCAACCTTTGTTTTCATTTTTATCCTCCTATGCGTCCCTTGATGTAATAAAATATTTAATTAGTATCGTCTTCGTCGAGAGGAAGATGCAATTCCCATCTCATCTCGATACTTAGCTACCGTTCTCCTGGAAATATGAATTCCCTTCTCCTCTAATGCTAAAACCATGCTTTGATCGCTAAGAGGGTTTTTTGAATCTTCCCCATCCACCATTTCCTGAATAAAAGTTTTTACCCCCATGGATGAAATGTTATCCTCCTGTCCGGGAGAAGCATCGCAACGGCTTACTCCGCTCTTGAAAAAGTATTTTAACTCAAATACCCCTCTGGGAGACTCCATATATTTCCCGTTGATGGAACGGCTCACCGTGGATTCATGCACACCCACTTCCTCTGCGATTTGCTTCAAAGTCAGTGTCTTTAACCGCTTAGGCCCTTCATCAAAAAAATCCTGTTGGTATCGTACAATAGCGGAAGCCACTTGAAATATGGTCTGCTTTCTTTGCTCAATACTTCGGATCAACCATATAGCAGAGTTCAGCTTCTTGTTTAAATATCGAAATAGCTCCTCATCCTTTTCCGCTTCCTTTTGTAGCTTTCCATAATAAGATCCAACCATAAGCCGGGGAGTGTTGGATTCAATCAGCAATACCACATATTTATCATCTACTTTTTCCACTTTCAAATCCGGTATAATATATCGATGATCCTGTCCAGCACCAAATTGCCTTCCTGGCTTGGGTTCCAATGTTCGAATAATATCTGCAATTTCTTGAACTCGATGTACGGAAATACCCATTTCTCGGGATATATGGCTCATTCGATTTTCCGCCAAAGCCTCCAGATGGTGACGTATTAGTTCCTCTGTCAATCGATAATCCTCAAGAATTTTTTCATCCTTCACTTCTTTGCTGATTTCACACAACATTTCTTCCAACTGGATTAATAAGCATTCGCCTAGGTCCCTTGCGCACACCCCTGCCGGATCAAAGCCTTGAACCACCTCGATAGTCTTCAATACCTTTTCCGTCGTGGTCCCCAGGTTCACGGCAATCTCTTCCGGCGACATAGTCAAATATCCATTTTCATCCAGTGCTTCGATAATGTATCGGCCCCGTTCCTTGCAATGGGAATGAATGTCTGCCGTTTCTAGCTGGAACAACAAATGCTCCGTCAAGGTTTCCCCTCGCTCCATGGCATATCTCTCCATGGGAAAATCAGAGGTGTCTTCCCCATCCGAAGAGGAAACACCCCGAAAGCCCAAAGGCTCTTGATAGGAGCTCATCCGATCGTGAACCAGCTCCATTACCGGATTTGATAATAATTCCTCCTGCACATATTCTTCCAGCTCCTGGGTGCTGTATTGAAGTATGCGGATGGCTTGAATCAAATCCGGTGTCATCACCAGCTTCTGACTTTGTTCTATTGTCTGTTCATAACCGAGTTTCATGCAATAATTATACCATGATTCTGGAGGAGATTAAACATGCTTTTCGTATCATCAGGTCATGTTTGGAAACCCTAATTGTCGTAATGCCTCAAACAAGACGATATTCGCTGAATTGGACAAATTGAAGGATCGGGTATGAGTTGCCGGACTCATGGGAATCCGGATGGTTTGGGAGAGGTGTTGGTTCACAAAATCTTTGGGGAGTCCCTGAGTCTCTTTCCCAAATATCAACATGTCCTCTTGTTGATATTTTACTTCCGTATATAAACGTTGCCCCTTGGTGGTGGCCAAATACATTCCATGGGAGCCGTACTCTTCCAAAAACTCTTGTAATCCCCTGTGAACCTTCACCTTTACATGTGGCCAATAATCCAACCCTGCCCTTTTCAGACTTCGGTCATCTATGGAAAATCCAAGTGGCTCCACCAGATGTAATACGGTGCCCGTTGCAGCGCAAGTACGGGCGATATTCCCTGTGTTGGGCGGAATTTCCGGCTCCACCAATACGACATGCAATGCCATGATTCATTTACCTCCTGGTTTTCCCAATGTGCCTCACCCCATTATATCGTTTCTGTATTAAAATAAAAGATGCTTCCCTTCATTCCTAATATTCAAACAATGAGCCATAGTCATGACAATTCAAATATTCTGGTATATAATACATTCCATATTATGATAAACCATACAGCAAAGGAGCACCCTATGAAAACCTTCAACATTGGCCTTCTGGGCCTAGGAAACATCGGGACAGGAACGTACCGTCTCTTGGAAATGAATCGAGATGCCATCGAAAAATCATTGAATGCCAAAGTGGAGATAACCCGGATTCTGGAAAAAGATACTGCCCGGGATCGAGGGATCTATGTAGATACCCAAAAATTCACACAAGACCCGGAAGAAATTTTCCAGGACCCTTCCATCTCCATCGTAATCGAACTTCTTGGGGGAGTGGAACCCGCTTCCACCTATATGAAACGTGCCCTATCGGAAGGCAAATCAGTGGTAACCGCCAATAAGGCCGCAGTGGCGGCAAACTTTCCCATTCTGATGGAGACTGCAAAAAATCATGGCGTCACCCTTCGTTTTGAAGCCAGTGTGGGCGGGGGAATCCCTATCCTAAAACCCATGTCATCCGTGTTACGGGCCAACCACTTTCAAGAGGTGTTGGGGATTGTCAATGGCACCACCAACTATATCCTGAGCCAAATGTCTCAACAGGGAATGTCCTATCAGGAATCATTGAAAAAGGCCCAGGAGTTGGGATTTGCTGAAGCCGATCCCACAGCGGATGTGGAAGGAATCGATGCTGCCAACAAACTGACGATTTTAACCATGTTAGCCTTTGGAGAATACATTGCTCCCGAAAACATCCCCACAACAGGAATCACTTCTATTACACCGGAAGATTTGGCGAAAGCCAAGCAAGAAGGAATGGGCATGAAACTCATTGCCAAAGCCGCTTTGGAAAACGGTGAAGTTCGATGTGAGGTGGCTCCCATGAAACTTCCCTTAACCCACCCCCTTTGTGGCGTTCACCAGGAATTCAATGCCATTTATCTTACAGGAGATGCGGTGGGAGAGCTGATGTTTTACGGAAAAGGGGCCGGCCCTCTTCCCACTGCCAGCGCCATTTGGGGAGATGTGATGGACATCATTGAAACCAAATATCCCGGGGAATCAAAGGAATAGGAGGAAGCATACATGAATCTTTACCAAAGCTGGCAATCCATGCTGGAACAACTAACCGATCAAAGTTTTGAGGATTTCTGGAGTGCATACTCCGATACAGAAATTAAAGCTTACACACACCTGTTGAAAACACCTGAGCAGCCCATGGAGGGAATTTTCCGGGAATGGGTTTCCCTTTTTGAAACCCAACCGGAGTTATTGATGGGATTTTTGGATGGGATTCAGGGCTCTCTTCGTCATCCCTTTTCCCTGGAGGATGTGACGGAAGATTCCCATATAAAATTAGATGCGGATTTGGAAAAACTCTACTTCAATATGATGAAGGCCGAGGCGGAGCATCTTTATTCCTTGCCGGAATGGGACAGTATTTTTACAGAAGAGGAAAAGCTCCAGATATTTGATGACTATCGTCGATCACGAACGGTGGTGAAAGAAAAGCAGCCGGGACGAAATGATCCCTGTCCTTGCGGTTCCGGGAGAAAATATAAGAAGTGTTGCGGGAAAGAAGCTTTGTAACATTACCGGCATCAATTAACACGTAGTAATACCCATAACAAAAGCCCTCCTGCTTCTATAAGGCAAGGGGGCTTTTTGCATACAACCCTTCAAAACATATATCATCCCTGTACGGATTGTTCTCTACCGGCATTAATATATGCTTTTACCGGAAGTTCTCCTCTCATAGCTTTCAACGCACCCATAGCCAGGGCCTCTAACTCGTTTTCACCCGGCCTTATAATCACTGGAGCAATAAACTTTACTCGGGAAGTGATGTCCTCCACCAATCGAGAGGAGTAGGCCATTCCCCCGGTAATCAGGATAGCATCCACGGCCCCTTTCAGTACTGTGGCCATGGCACCGATTTCCTTTGAAATTTGATAAGCCATAGCATCTAAAACCAATTGGGCATATCGGTTCCCCGACTTGGCCATATCTTCCGCCTCCCTAAGGTCTTTGGTGCCCAAATGATCGAACAATCCTCCCTCTCGATTCATTTTTCGTACTAAGTCGGCAGCGCTGTCATAGGCCCCGGAGTAACATAATTGAACCAGACTTTTCGCGGGAAGAGAACCTGCCCGATCGGGGCACATTGGGCCTCCTTCTAATGGATTATTACAGTCCACCATTCTTCCACCCAAATGAGGAGTAACCGATATGCCCGAACCCAAATGGGCCACTACCAACCGAAGGTCCTCGTAGGATTTCCCGATGCTTGCCGCGTAATTCCGAGCGATGGCCCGACTGTTTAGCGCGTGAATCAGACTCTTTCTAGGAAGCTCTTTTAACCCAGATAGCCGAGCTACCGGCTCCATTTCGTCCACAGAAACCGGGTCCATCACAAAGGATGGGATTCTCACAGAATCCGCCAACTCTTTGGCGATAAATGGTCCCAGATTCGCTGCATGCTCCCCGTTTCTTCCGCTACCCACATCCTCCAGCATGGTTTCATCGATGCGATACACACCACCTTCAATGGGTTTCCCTATTCCACCTCGACCGATTACCACATCCACGTCATCCATAGAAAATCCCGCCTTTTCCAAAGCGGCTTTCACCAATTCAATCCGATGCTCTTTTTGTTCCAGAATATGTGGTAAGGAAGACAAATCTTCTTTGCTATGGTCGATGGTAAAATCAAATATTTTTTCTTCGTCCTGGTACACCGCAATTTTGGTAGAAGTGTTCCCAGGGTTAATGACTAGAATTCGAATACTCATACCATCACCCCACCGCATCCATACCGGCTTTCAAAGCTTGCATATTAATTTCCACAAAGGCAGGCTTCACATTCTCTTTCACAATTCGATCCCAATCAATATTCTCCAGCCCCATGGATTTGATAATAGTCCCTAAAAGAACAATGTTCATCACCTTTCCATTCCCCAGCTTTTCCGCCATCTCAGAAGCTGGAACCACTTTGGTGTCCGCATGCTTCTTGATCTCTTCTATGGCTTCAGTGGGGTAGTCAAAATCTCCCATTAAAATGGGCATGGAGGGCATTTGGTAGTCATTGACCACCACCCGACCTCCCGGCTTCAGAAAGGAAAGCACTCGCAAGGCTTCCATCTTTTCAAAGGCAACAATAATGTCTGCTCCCCCTTTTTCAATCACCGGAGAATCCACTTTGTCACCGAATCTCACTTGGGATGCCACATCCCCACCACGTTGGCTCATACCCAAGATCTCACTCATTTTTACATCGTATCCGGCTTCCAGCAATCCTTGGGTAAGCAGCTTTCCCGCTAAAATGGTTCCCTGGCCCCCTACTCCGGCCAACAAGATATTTTTCGTCATTTTAAAACTCCCCCTTCTGTATGGCCCCGGTGGGACAAAGTTGCGTACACACATCGCATCCAACACACTGCAATGGATCAATGCTGGTTTTCCGCTTCTCTTTATTAAAAATCAAAGCAGGACATCCACAACGAATACACTTTTTGCACCCGATACACAATGATTCATCGATGACATTCTTTTGGGTAAAGGCTCCTTCAAATTCCTCCAGGTCCTGTTGGGAAAGTTTTTTCAATGCACAGGGCCACCTGGTGATAATAACGGAGGGCTCCTCCAGTGCCAAAAATTCATCCAGGGTTTGGCTTACCTCTTCCAAATTATTGGGATCGATAGTGCGAACATGTTCTATTCCTAAGGCCTTCACAATGGCTTCCATATCCATCACAGGCGCCGGCTCACCCTTGACGTTTTTACCGCTACCGGGGTTTTCCTGATGACCGGTCATGGCGGTAATGCGATTATCCAAAATCACATTTACCGTATGGGATTGATTATATACCACCGTCATCAACGAATTGATTCCCGAGTGAAAGAAGGTGGAGTCCCCTAAAACGGATACCACTCGAGTACCAGAGTCCGTTTTTCGAAATACTTGTTGTGCCCCATGGCCCATACTGAAACTGGCACCCATGCAAACTGTGGAATCCATGGCATTATATGGTTTGGCGAAGCCCAAGGTATAACAACCGATATCTCCGGAAATCATCACATTCTTTTTCTTCCCCAACTGGTAGAAAAATCCTCGATGGGGACAACCGGCACATAGGGTAGGCGGTCTGCCAACTACCGTTGAATTGTCATATTCCAGGCTCGGCAAACTTTCTCCGTACAGGGCTTTCCGAATCACGTCCGGTGTCATTTCCCCCATCCTTGGGAACAAGTCTTTACCATGGCATTTAAACCCCAACATACGCACTCGTTCCTCCATGTAAGGGTCATTTTCTTCTACTATGTAAATTGTTTCCATCTTGCTACAAAAATCACGGATTAAATCGTCAGGAAGAGGATTGGTAAAGCCCAGCTTCAAATAGGACACTGTATCCCCCCACACTTCCTTGGCATACTGATAGCTGGGGCCGGAAGCAATCACCCCTGTTTTAGAGTCGTGATATTCTATTCGGTTCCAAGGACAACTCTCCGAGTACTCCTTGAGACGGCTCAACCTGGCTTCCAGGTCCACGCGACGAACTTTTGCGTTTCCCGGCACCATGACGTACTTGGCGGGGTTTTTAGAAAAAGGTTTGATTCCCACTTCCCGTCTTTCTCCCGGTGTTACCACCGACTTTCCATGGCAGAGACGAGTGGTCATACGAAACAATACGGGAACATCAAATTCTTCGCTTAATTCAAACGCTTCCTTCACCATGTCCAGGCATTCCTGGCTATCCGAAGCCTCCATCATAGGCAGCTTGGCAGCCTTGGCATAATTCCGGTTGTCCTGTTCGTTTTGGGCACTATGTTGCCCTGGTTCATCAGCAGAAATAATCACGGCTCCTCCATTGACTCCCGTATATGCGAAGGTAAATAAGGGGTCTGCCGCCACATTGATTCCCACATGTTTCATGGAAGCCATGGCTCGCCCTCCTGCAAAGGAAGCCCCGATTACTGCCTCCAAGGCCACCTTCTCGTTAGGAGCCCACTCCGATATAATCTCCGGGTACGTCGCTAAATTTTCCAAGATTTCCGTGCTGGGGGTACCGGGATAAGCAGAAGCATACACCGCACCCGCTTCATAGGCCCCTCGAGCCACCGCCTCATTCCCTGTCCATAATACCTTCATCTTTTTCTCCTTCCTCTGTCCTGATTTATGCAAATGCTGCGCTTAACAGCAAAGAGATATACTTTTCTTCCAAAGAAGATCCTCTGGAGGGAACCACAATAGGAGCTTTTGCACCCAAAACACATCCAGCCATTTTGGCGCCTCCCAAAGTAGCCAGGGCTTTCACGGTTAAATTGCCTGCCGCAATGCTGGGCATCAGCATCAAATCCACATCTCCCGCCACCGGACTTATAAAACCCTTGATTTCAGCGGCTTCCCTGCTAACGGCCAAGTCAAAAGAAATGGGACCTTCCACCAGACAATCTCCCCATTTACCTTCCATTGCCATCTTCTTTAGCTGTTCCCCGTCTAAGGTTTCCTGCATTTTGGGATTCACCGTTTCTACGGCAGCCATCACACCAATCTTGGGTTTCTCGTAACCCAGGCTTCGGAAAAATTGAAGGGCATTTTCAAGGATTCCCACCTTCTGATGAATGTCCGGGTATAGGATCATTCCACCATCGGAAACGGCCAAGAGTTTGTGGTAGTTGGGGGAATCGATGATAGCCAAATGGGACATGAGTCTTCCGGTGCCAATCCCCCCCTCTTTATCCACTACTTGCTTCAATAATGTGGCGGTTTCCATCTTTCCCTTCATCAAAAAATCCCCTTCTCCCCTTCGAACAAGGTCCACGGATAAAATCGCCGCTTGGGAAGGGTCCTCTGCTTTCACCACCATTTCGGAAGATACCTCATACCCTAGGTCGAAAGCCACCTTTTCCGTCGTTTGCGGATCTCCCACCAAGACATATTCGATGAAACCTTCTGCGGCTGCCTTCAACACGGCTTCCAACGCATGGGGGTCCTGGGAAGCCG
Source organism: uncultured Oscillospiraceae bacterium (assembly GCA_964450985.1). Classification (GTDB taxonomy): domain Bacteria; phylum Bacillota; class Clostridia; order Peptostreptococcales; family Anaerovoracaceae; genus JAAZGD01. The sequence goes on from CAYVFH010000015.1 coordinate 14,818, forward strand.
CCAATACCACTTTCTTTTTTACTGTTCCATCCATTTGGGAGAACAGCTCCTCAAAACTTTGATGCGTCATTTATTCTTCCCTTCTTTTGATAAATAATATTGACAATATTTTGATATGGGGCACAGCTGACACTGGGGGTTTCTGGCTTCGCATAAGTCTCTTCCATGAAAAATCAGGCTATGGTGTGTTCGGCTCCATCTTTCCCGAGGTACCATTTTCATCAATTGGGTTTCTGTAGTTAACACATCCTTGGCTTGGGCCAATCCAATACGGTTGGCCACCCGAAAAACATGGGTATCCACCGCAATACGTTGTTCACCAAAGGCCACAGATAATACTACATTTGCAGTCTTTCGACCCACTCCCGGCAACGAAATCAACTCTTCATAAACCTCGGGGACTTTCCCTTGATACCGGATCACCAACTCTCGAGAAAGACCGATAATATTCCTGGCTTTGGTGCGGTACATCCCTATGGTCCGGATAATATTTTCCACCTCTTCCGGTTTTCCCCCAGCCAACTCAGCAGGGGTCGGGTACGCTTCAAAAAGTCTACATGTCACCCGGTTCACACTTTTGTCTGTGGTCTGCGCAGATAGAACAGTAGCCACTAACAACTGAAAGGGGTTCTGATGCTCCAAGGCACAGGCAGCATCCGGATATCTCTCTTCCAGCAAGTCAAGTATCGCTAGCACGTTCTTGGAACATTCCCCAGCTGCCATTTTTCCCCTGGTTGCCATATTTTCATCCTTCCCTCTCACCCCAATTTCTTTATTTTGGGCACTCTAATTATACCCTACACCTTAGGAAGCTGTCATCCAAAAAAATCCCCGTCCACTTATTGACCGGCGGGTCAGTATGTGGTAGTATTCTTTTGCCGACCCGCCGGTCGGCCACCGTTCATTACTACCTTATTACCTTATTATTGTACCACTTGAAAGGAACTCCGGAATGAAAGAAGAAGCCATCGGCCTCAAGGAGAAGTATTCTCAAATGTCCAAGGGAAAGAAAATTGTCATTCTAATCATTGCAGTAGCCATACTCCTGACAGGATATCGCATACTATCTGCCATTATCCAACCGGATGAAGCAAAAGATATACCGGTTCACGTGCATACTGCCCTGTCGGAAATGGGGACCATCCATACTACGGCGCCTATCACCGGCCGCATCCAACCGGTGCAGGAAGCGGTAATTATTCCCATGGCACAAGGCCAGGTTACGGCTGTTCACGTAACTCTGGGGGAATTTGTAACCGCCGGCACCCTTCTTTTTGAAATCGACAGCACACAGATACAGGCCTCCTATCGGCAGGCATCTTCTGCCTATCAAGCCGCCAAAACCGCATATGAGGCACTATCTATCCTATATCGAGAGGGGGCGGCTTCCCGTGCGGACTATGAAAATGCCCAAAGCCAATATGCCGCCGCAAGCGCCGCCTTTACCCAAACAAAAGAAGCATATGAAAACTGCCGTCCCACCGCACCATTCAATGGATATGTGACATCTCTGAATGTTTCGGTAGGTAATCAAGCACCTTCCGGTCAAGTAGCGGCTTCCATTGCAGATATCACCTCTTTAAAAATAGAGGCTGGAGTCAGCGAATACCTGATCAATGATCTAACTCCCGGTCAAGAGGTAGAACTCTATGTAACAGGTATGGGAGATCGGTCTTATTCGGGAATGATTCAGGCGGTTTCTCCTGCCCCCGGCGCAGGGACCCTCACTTATCCGGTAACCATAACCATCCCCAACGAATCCGGAGAATTGAAGGCCGGAATGTTTGCCGAGGTACGCATCCGCTCTCAGGAAAAAGATCAAGTTCTGCTGGTGCCTTCCGATGCTCCCTATATTAAAGAGGGACAAACCTGGGTTATTTCTTTAGACCCAGAGGGATACCCTACCTTCCATCCGGTAGAAGTGGGTATGGATAACGGAACTATGGTGGAAATTACCAAAGGTCTGGATCCTGGTAAGGTAGTGGTAATCTCCGGTCAACCTTATATTGAGGAAGGAACACCGGTAATGGTGGCAGAGGAGGAATAGGCCATGAACCTTTCAAGTATGTCCATTAAACGACCGGTTGCTACCATCATGCTCATGCTGATGGTGGTGGTTTTGGGTGTGTTTTCCTTCTTTTCCATGCCTCGGGACTTGATGCCAAAGATCGAGTTGCCTATGGCATTGGTACTATGCACCTATGAAAATGCCGCCCCTCAAGAAGTAGAATCCCTAGTAACAAAACCCTTGGAAACCGCCTTGGCTTCCGTGGAAGGGTTGGATGCCATGTACTCCATCACCTTGCAAGGCCAGTCCATTGTAGCCGTACAATTTGAAATGCGGCAAGACATGAATTTTGCCACACTGAACATGCGGGAAAAAATAGCCTTGGTAGAAGACTATCTGCCCGACACAGCAGGGGATCCTATGGTACTGAAGTTGGATATGAACGCCCTGCCCATATCCCAAGTGTATGTGTCCGGGGACATGCCCCTGGAAGAATTGTACCGCACCGTGGATGATACCATTCTGTCTCAATTTGAACGGCTTGGCGGGGTGGCTTCTGTGGACGTTACTGGAGGAATCACGGAAGAAATCAACCTGGAGGTGGACCCGGAAAAGCTTACCAATTACGGTCTGAACCTGGCCTTGTTATCCCAGCTTTTGGCCTCTGAAAACATCAATATGCCCAGCGGTGATATGACCAAGGGAAGTCGGGAGGTGATCGTTCGAACGGTGGGTGAATTCCAATCTGTGGATGACATCAAGGAGTTTCCTTTAGTGCTCCCGGACCGGAGTGTTCTACATCTTGGGGATTTAGCCACCATAACCGAAGGATACAAGGATTCCGACTCTATCACCAGAATTGATGGACAAACCGCCATTGGCATCATGGTGACCAAACAATCCGATGCCAATACCGTAGAAGTTTCAGACCGGGTTCTTGAGTTGATGAAAACCCTGGAAAAGGAACATCCGGAATTGGAGTTTAACATAGGGTTTGACCAGGCAGACTTTATTAAAGGCTCACTGCAATGGGTAGGCCAAGCCGCCATCGCCGGAGCCATACTGGCCATCTTTGTGGTTTTCTTGTTTCTCTTAAATATTCGAAGCACCTTGGTAATTGCTCTCTCCATTCCCACCTCTATTTTAGCAACATTTGCCGTCATGAACTGGCAAGGAATTACCCTGAATTTGTTCACACTATGCTCCCTTACCATCGCGGTAGGCATGCTGGTGGATAACTCCATTGTTGTACTGGAAAATATTTTTCGAATCCGGCAAACCACTTCGGATCCCCGGGAAGCTTCTTTTCAAGGAAGCAAAGAAGTGCTGTTGGCCGTAGTCGCTTCATCCCTTACTACCATGTTGGTATTCCTTCCCATCGCTCTCAGCGATGGTTTGGCCGGTTTACTTTTTCGGGACTTCGGCATTACCATCGTCATCGCACTGGCTGCTTCGCTATTAGTGTCTGTCACGGTAGTCCCCATGCTCTGCTCCAAACTCTTAACCCGGGGCATTAGCACGGAATATGTGCGGTTTGGAGACAAGCGCTATAAGTTCAAGCAGGTGCACAAGTTCAACCGAGGAATACAATCTCTTACCAGGTGGTATGAGACCATTATGAAGGTGGCTTTACAAAGAAAAAAACGGATCATTTTAGCCTGCTTCGGTTCTTTCATACTATCCCTAGGATTAATTTTAGTGGTGGGTACTGAACTGCTGCCCGCTGCCGACGAAGGAGTTTTCAACGTAGAGGTAGACACTCCCTATGGCACCACACTAGAACAACGGGATGCCATTGTTTCTCAGTTGGAAGAATACATATTAGCCCTTCCTGAAACAGAACATCTCACCGTAAACATCGGCGGAAATGCTACTTCCACCTTCGGGCAAGGTGGTTCCGACTCCCTTTCAGTGGTACTGGTAAATCAATTTTCCAGAAAACGTACCACGGAAGAAATTGCCAGGGATGTGGATCGAGTCTTTGCCTCCGTAGTGGGAGCTGACATTGAAGCCACCCCGGTTTCCACATTCAGCGACATGATGGGGGGCGGTGTAGATATGAGTCTGATGATCAAGGGCTCCGATTTGGAAACCTTGGAGGATATCGGGAATGATTTAATTCAGCAAATCCAACCATTGGCCAATGTGGCAGATGCCAGCTTGGACCTGGAGGAAGGAACCCCGGAACTACGTATAACACTGGATCGAAAAGCCGCTTCCTATTACGGGGTCACCGCTTATCAATTGGCAAACGGTCTTCAGAGCGCCCTATCCGGCACAGTGGCCACCACCTTAAAAGTGGATGGAAAAGAGCGGGATGTCACCTTGAACCTCCCACCTCACTACAGTTTATCATTGGAAAATTTAAAACAAATATCCATTCCGGGAAGTGCCGGACTCTCCGTGCCGGTGGGCCAAATTGCAACTTTTGAGTACGATAATTCTCCCAATTCCATCAATCGTTTAGACCAAGAGCGATATGTCACCTTAAATATTGACATTGAAGGGTCTGACTTGGGGAAAGTGTCTGGTCAGGTTCATGATATCATGGACAGCTACCCTCTGCCCTATGGCTATACCATTGACACCGGCGGAAACGAGGCGGAGATGGTGGATGCTTTTACCCAGTTATTCAAAGCACTGGTTATTGCCGTTCTTTTAGTCTATTTAATTTTAGCCGCCCAGTTTGAATCCTTGCTCATGCCTTTCGTGGTGGCCATGAGCATCCCCTTTGCCATGACCGGTTCCTTCCTGGCGCTATTTTTTACCGGCGCTGCCTTATCACTGGTGTCGTTTTTAGGGATGATTTTGCTGGTAGGCATTGTAGTGAATAATTCCATTCTACTGGTTGAATTCATTAATCGAAACCGGGAACTGATGAGTCGGGATACGGCTTTGATTGAAGCCGGAAAAGTAAGGCTGCGACCCATCCTCATGACAACCACCACCACGGTAGTGGGTATGATTCCCATGGCATTGGGTATTGGCGAGGGAGCCGAGGTGATGGCCCCTATGGCCATATCCATTATCGGGGGACTCATTACATCTACCCTGGTGACTTTGATTCTAACACCTGTATTATATGGGGCCATCGACAATCGAAAGAGTCTCCGAATGGAAAAGCGCCACTTGAAAAACGTTCATCTGGATTCCCTGGAAGAAAAATGGGCATTGGAGGATCAAAATGAATAATAATTCGAAGAAAGATAGAATTCTCTATTCCGCATTGGCGCTTTTTATGGAAAAGGGTTATCTCAACACGAAAATTATTGACATTTCCATGAAAGCGGGCATCGGAAAAGGGACTGTCTACGAATACTTTCAAAGCAAGGAGGAGATTCTGCTGCTGGCCCTTTCTCAAATCATCGCCAGGGATTTTCAGGCGATTCGAAATGACGTGATGAAAGAAAAGGGTTGCTATCTGCAAATGAAGGCTTACCTCTCCCAACACATGGGCCTGATGGAAAAGTATGGGTCCAACCTACCGGATTTAGCCCAGCAAATTTCCATGCCCACCGGCACCAAGGCCGAAGAAATTAAACAAGTTTTGCAAAACATTATAGATCTTCAATATCAGATTATGGCAGATGTGCTAAAGCAGGGGCAAGCCGCCCAGGAAATCCACACGGAAAACCTCTCTCTTGCCACTACCATCGTCATGGGCGCCATCAATCAATTCATCACATTAAAGGTTCAAGGGCATCAAAATCAATGGAATCTGTTGCTGCCTCAAGTGGCGGATACCGAAACCTGGGGAGAAGACCAATTGATTCAAATGCTCCTGGAGGGAATGAATCACCATCCCCCGGTTGAGAAAAAGAAGTATTGAAGTGCCAAGACGTTATAATAACTACAAATAAAATAATAAGTGTTAGGTTCGAACAAACTTGCTACTTTATTAAACAAATTTGCTTCAATTCGGGTGGTTTTCCAAAGGAGAACCGCCTTTGTTATTTTTTCCCTTTTTCTTTATTGCCCTTTTCTACCACTTTGTTCCATTTAGGGTAAAAAAGCTATCATAAATTTCTGAAATATGCTAAAATACTTCTTGTAATAATCCATTACTACTATTTTTTATGGAGGTGTTTAAATGTCACAGTACACACAACTGGAACGCAACGGTTTGTATGAATTAACCGATGCGGCACGTGCGGAGCTACTGACTTCAAAGTATTACAACGAAGACTTGTCTCCCACTTCTGTATCCCAGAGAACCTGGACGACGTACAACGTCACCGCTCTGTGGATTGGACTATCCATCTGTATCCCTTCCCTATCCTTGTCAGCGGCCTTGATCGGGATGGGCGTATCCCCTTGGCTATCTGTTATAAACGTAGCGTTGGGTAACTTAATCGTACTTATTCCTATTCAAATGAACTCCCATGCCGGTACCAAATACGGCATCCCCTTCCCGGTATTCTCCCGACTCACATTTGGAGCTACCGGAGCACATATCCCCGCTACCTTGAGAGGATTGGTTGCCTGCGGTTGGACTGCAGTGCAGGCTTGGGTAGGCGGTGGATCCATTGCTGCTATCATTGGTGTATTTGCACCGAAATTCATGGATCCTTCCTGGTCCATGGCACTTCCCGGTAACCCCGCCGTGTCTGTTGGCCAATTCATTGGCTTCTTCATTTTCATGGTATTTATCGGTTGGGTAGCTTATGCCGGTTCCGAAGGAATTAAAATCGTTCAATCGATTGGCGGTCCTTTGCTTGTTATCGTTATTTTGGCCTTGTTTATTTGGTCCATCATGACTGCAAATGCTTCCGGCTTCGCCTTTGGAGAAGTTATGGCCCAAGGTCAGGATGATGCTCTTATCAATTCATTGGGTGGATTCTGGTACATCTACATGGCCGGACTTACCGGAAACATTGCTTTCTGGGCTACCATCGCTTTGAACATCCCGGACTTTTCTCGATATGCCAAATCTCAAAAGAGTCAAT